>JBFYZE010000177.1:0-4945 GCA_041309665.1 Gemmatimonadales bacterium
GGAGCGGGGGGGGGCGGCGCAAACCCCGCCTGCCGTTGCCCCTGGGACGCCGCCCGTCTACGATCCGCCCATGCCTCGCACCCTTCGTCGCCGCCTCCGGGAAACCGCAACGCTCCGCGCCTTCGCCGTCGTCGCTGCCTCCCTCCTGGCCGGGGCGACGCCCGCCGCAGCCCAATCCCCCGCACCGCCCCTCCTCGCCGGCGCCGCCCAGCTCGTCGTCGTCACCACCTCCGACTGGAGCGCCACGGCGGGAGAGCTCCGCCGCTTCGAGCGCGCCGGCCCGGGCGCGGCGTGGCGTGCGGTGGGCGGCCCCATCCCCATCCCCATCGTCGTCGGCCGCACCGGGCTGGCCTGGGGCGTGGGCTTCGACGCGTTCGCCGAGGACGCCGAGCCCCACAAGCGCGAGGGCGACGGCAAGTCGCCGGCGGGCGTCTTCCCCCTGGGGACGGCGTTCGGGTTCGCGCCCGCGGACTCGGCCCGGCACGTGAGGCTCCCCTGGCTCCAGCTCGTCCCCGGCACCGAGTGCGTGGACGACACGGCGTCGGCGCACTACACGAAGATCCTCGACCGTGGCACAGCCCCGAGCGTGGACTGGAGCAGCTCGGAGCGCATGCGCGAGATCGGCGTCTACCGGTTGGGCGCGGTCATCGCCTACAACGAGTCGCCCCCGGTGAAGGGGCGCGGCTCGTGCGTGTTCCTCCACATCTGGGGCGGGCCGCGCTCCCACACCGCCGGCTGCACCGCCCTGGACGCGGGCGAGCTGGAGCGGCTCCTCGGCTGGCTCGATCCCCGGTCGGACCCCGTGGTGGTGCAGCTCCCGGCGCAGGTGTACGGGCGGATGCGCGGCCTCTGGGGACTGCCGGAGCGCAACTGACGAGCGGGGAGCGGAGGGTGCGCCCATGGAGCTGACCCTGAGATCGGTGGAGACTGCGGCGTGGGGCGGCGCGTTCCTCGGCGGAGGCGGAGGCGGCTGGCCCGCCGACGGCCTCAGGAACGGCAGGCTTGCCCTGGAGGCGGGCTCACCACGTCTGGTCCCCCTGGGCGAGCTCCCCTCGGACGCGCTCGTGGTCACCGTCTCCATGGTGGGCGCGCCGGCGGCCCCGGAGCGCTTCCTCCGCCCCGAGGACTTCGCCGAAGCGGTCCGGGTCCTCAACCGCCGCCTGGACGGCCGCATCGGCGCGCTCATCACCTCCGAGAACGGAGGCACGGCGACCCTGAACGGATGGTTCCAGTCGGCGGTGACGGGGATCCCGGTGGCGGACGCCGCGTGCGACGGCCGGGCGCACCCCACCGGCGTGATGGGCTCCATGGGGCTGGACCGGGACGGCAGCTACCAGTCCGTCCAGAGCGTCGTGGGCGGCGATCCCGCCACGGCGCGCAGGGTCCGGATGGTAGTGGAAGGCTCGCTGGACGCCTGCGACCGCTCGGTCCGGGAGGCCTCGGTGGCGGCCGGCGGCCTGGTCGCCGTGGCCCGCAACCCCGTCACCGCCGCCTTCGTCCTTGAGAACGGCGCCCCGGGCGCGATCACCCAGGCCATGGCGCTGGGCGAGATCATCCTCGGGAACCGGCCCGCGGGAGGCGAGGCCGTGGCCGCGGCGCTGGCCGCCGAGCTGGGAGGGCGCCTGCTCGCCCGGGGCCCGGTGCGGGACTACGTGCTGCGGACGGTGGGCGGATACGACGTGGGACAACTCCGCGTGGGAGACGTGGATCTCACCTTCTGGAACGAGTACATGACCGCCGACGGGAGCACGGGGCGGCTCGCCACCTTCCCCGACCTCATCGCCACGCTGGACGCGAGGACCGGGGATCCGGTCGTGACCGCGGAGCTCGCCGACGGGCGTGAGCTCGTCGTCATGGCCGTGCCCAAGGCCCGCCTCCTCCTCGGCGAGGGCGTCCGCCGCGCCGAGAGCCTGGCACCGGCGGAGGCCGCGGTGGGCAAGGAGCTGGCGCGCTGGTTCTGATGCGGTAGCGCCTGCGTCGGCACGGCTGTTAGCGTTCGGGGCGGTGGCCCGCGCGGCTGCCGCCACACTCTCGCACCCTCAGCGTGGAGCGCGCGTCATGTCGCGTCGCGGCACCCTCCGGATCCCACCCCTCTCCTTCGCACTTTCGCTCCTCTCCGCCCTCTCCTGCCTCCTCGCCTCCACCGCCGGCGCGCAGGAGGAAGCCCGCCTCCTCCGCTTCCCCCACGTCCACGGGAACACGGTGGTCTTCACCTACGCGGGGGATCTCTACACCGCGCCCCTGGCGGGCGGCGAGGCCAAGCGGCTCACGTCCCACGAGGGGCTGGAGCTCATGGCCCGGTTCAGCCCCGACGGGAAGTGGATCGCCTTCTCCGGCGAGTACGCGGGATCGCGGCAGATCTACGTGATGCCGTCCACGGGCGGGACGCCCCGCCAGCTCACCTTCCATCCCGACGCCGGCCCCATGCCCCCCCGGGGCGGCTACGACCAGCTGGTGGTGGACTGGACCCCCGATGGCTCGAAGATCCTCATGCGCGCCGCGCGCACGCCCTGGGGAGAGCGCGTGGGGAAGTACTTCCTGGTGGACCCCGTGAACGGCGGGCTGGAGGTGCCCCTGGAGATCCCCGAGGGGGCCACCGGCGCCACCTTCGACGCCACGGGCACGAAGCTCGCGTTCAACATCAAGAGCCGTGAGTGGCGCCACTGGAAGCGATACCGCGGAGGCCGCCAGCAGGACGTGTGGATCTACGACCTGGCGAGGCACGCCTCCGAGCGCATCACCACCGAGGCCAGCACCGACAACTTCCCCCTCTGGATCGGCGACGAGGTGTACTTCGTCAGCGACCGGGGCGAGCGCCAGAAGCTCAACCTCTGGGTGTACGACACCCGCACCAAGGCCGTCAGCCAGGTGACGCGCTTCACCGAGTTCGACGTCATGTGGCCGAGCCGGGGCCAGGGCGGCATCGTCTTCGAGAACGGCGGCTGGCTCTACCATCTCGACCCGGCCACCAAGCAGAGCAGGAAGCTCGCCATCAGCGTCACCGGCGACCGTCCCGCCGCCAACCCGCACTGGCGGAAGGTCGCCGCCAACGTGGAGTCCTTCGCCCTCTCCCCCAGCGGGAACCGGGCGGTGTTCGGCGCACGCGGCGAGCTCTTCTCCGCGCCGGCCAAGGACGGGAACATCCGCAACGTGTCCCGGACGCCGGAGCACCGGGAACGGGGCGTGGTCTGGTCCCCCGACGGAAAGTGGATCTCCTACTTCTCCGACGCGTCGGGGAACTACGACCTGTACGTGCGGAGCGCCGACGGCTCGGGCGAGCCCACGCGCCTCGTCACCGGCGACAGGGTGTGGATGGACGGGGTGGAGTGGTCCCCCGACTCGAAGTGGGTGGCCTGGTCGGACAACATGAACCGGCTGCGGGCCATGGAGGTGGCGTCCAAGCGGCTGGTGGAGGTGGACCGCACCGGGATGGGCGGGCTCAACGACTTCTCCTGGTCCCCCGACTCCCGCTGGATCACCTACGCCAAGACCGACGACAACACCATGTCGTCCATCTGGCTCCATTCCTTCGACTCGGGGCGCGCGACGCGGGTCACCGGCGACATGACCAGCGAGTCCAGCCCGGCGTTCGATCCCAAGGGGCGCTTCCTCTACTTCGTGTCGGCCCGGGATTTCAACTTCTCCGGCGCCGCCAGCGGCTTCCGCTCACGCATCTACGCCGCCACGCTCCGCGCCGACCACGGCCACCCCTTCCCGCCCAAGAGCGACGAGGAGCCGGCCATCTCGGGGAAGGCCGGCGCGGCCGACAAGCCCGCCGAAGCCAAGCCGGCGACGGGCGGCGCGCAGCCCGGAGCCGCCGACGCCAAGTCCGGTGACACCAAGGCGCCCGACGCGAAGGCCGAACCACTCCGCATCGACCTGGAAGGCCTGGGCGAGCGCGTCATGCCCCTCCCCGGCGTCGAGCCCGGCAGCTACCAGGCCCTGGTGGGTCTGGACGACGGCCTCCTCTGGTTCTCCGGCGGAGGGCTCCACCAGTACACCCTGGAGGACCGGGAGGCGAAGGAGGTCATCGCCCGCATCAACGGGTTCTCCCTCACCCCGGACCGCAAGAAGCTGCTGTACCGCACGGGCCAGGCGGACTTCGGCATCGTGGACGTGAAGCCGGGGCAGAAGAACGACGCCGGCCGCCTGGACCTGGACGGGATGGAGATGCTGGTGGATCCCCGGGTGGAGTGGGCGCAGATCTACCACGACGCGTGGCTCATCATGCGCGACTGGTTCTACGACCCCGGCATGCACGGCGTGGACTGGGAGGCCATGCGCGAGCGCTACGAGCCCCTCGTCGCCCACGTCGCCCACCGTGTGGACCTGGACTACATCATCACCGAGCTCATCGCCGAGCTGAACGTGGGGCACTCCTACCTCACGTCCTCGCCGGAGATGGCGGGCGTGCCGCGGGTGGACGTGGCGCTCCTGGGCGCCGAGCTCGAGGCCGACGGGCGCCGCTACCGCATCGCGAAGATCTTTCCCGGCGAGGACTGGCACGAAGAGTACCGTTCGCCCCTCACCGAGCCCGGGGTCGGCGTGAAGGAAGGCGACTTCCTCCTCGCCATCGACGGCGACCAGGTCACCACCGCCGACAACCCCTACGCGTTCCTCGTGGGGAAGGCCGACCGCACCGTGGAGATCACGGTGAGCGACCGCGCCGACGGCCAGGGCGCCCGCACGTACACGGTCACCCCCACCAAGAGCGAGCTGGGGCTGCGCTACCAGGCCTGGGTGAGGCGCAACGCCGAGCTGGTGGACTCTCTCTCGGGAGGCCGCATCGGCTACATCCACCTCCCCGACACCGGCGTGCCCGGTCACCGCGAGCTCTTCGAGGGATGGCGCCCGCTCCACCAGAAGGAGGCGCTCATCCTCGACGACCGGTACAACGGCGGCGGGTTCATCCCCGAGGAGATGGCGCTCACCGTGGGCGCGCCCC
>JBFYZE010000178.1:0-6003 GCA_041309665.1 Gemmatimonadales bacterium
GAGCTCTCGGAGCTGGACGGTGCAGATGGCCTGCCGGCGGCCTTCGCCGCCGCGCGGGCGCGCTCCTGCGCCTTCCGGGCGCGGATGGCCGCGATGCGCTCTCCCAGGGGTACCTCCAGCGGCGTCTCCGCCGGAGCGTCGTAGGAGAAGCTCTCCAGGCGGACGCGTGGGATCTTCGAGCCCACGGCGCGCTCGATGCGCGCGAAATCGGCCTCGTCCTCGGGCGCGACCAGCGTGTAGGCCTCTCCCACCGCATCGGCCCGGGCGGTGCGCCCGACCCGGTGGATGTAGTCGTCGGGGACCTCGGGCACGTCGAAGTTCACCACGTGCTGCAAAGCCTCGACGTCGATGCCGCGCGCGGCGATGTCCGTGGCCACGAGGACCCGGAACTCCCGCGCCTTGAACCCGTCGAGGGCCCGCGTCCTCTGGGCCTGGGACCGGTTCCCGTGGATGCGCTCGGCGGTGATGCCGTGGCGGATCAGGAGCTTGGCCAGCCGGTCGGCCCGGTGCTTGGTGCGGGTGAACACGAGCGCCTCGTCCACGTGGCCCGCCTGGAGGAGCTCGACCAGGAGCGCGCCCTTGAGCGCCGCGGGCACGGGGTAGGCCGCCTGGGTCACGCCTTTCGCCGGGGCCCCCCGACGCTGGAGCGCGATCTTCTTCGGTGACCGCAGGATCTCGTGCGTCAGCGCCTCGATGGGCGGCGGCATGGTGGCGCTGAAGAAGAAGGTCTGCTTCGGCTTGGGGATGTGGCGCAGCACCCGGCGGATGTCGGGGAGGAAGCCCATGTCCAGCATGCGGTCGGCCTCGTCCAGCACCAGGTACTCCAGGCCGGCGAGGGCGGCGTAGTCGTGCTGGAAATGGTCGAGGAGCCGACCGGGCGTGGCGACGAGGACGTCCGTCCCCTGCCGGAACGCGGCCTCCTGGGCGCCCATGCCCACGCCGCCGTGGACGGCCGCGGCCTTCAGGCCGGTGAAGCGGGCCAGGCCGTTGAGATCCTCCAGGATCTGCAGCGCGAGCTCCCGGGTGGGAGCCAGGACGAGGGCGCGTGTGGTCTTGCGCGGCCGGTCCACCAGCTGGTGCAGGATGGGAAGGAGGAACGCCGCGGTCTTGCCGCTCCCGGTGGCCGCGCAGGCCAACAGGTCACGGCCTTCCAGGGCGTGGGGGATGGCCTCGGACTGGATGGGGGTGGGGCGGGAGAAGCCGAGGGACTCGACGCCGCGGAGCAGCGTCGGATGGAGATTGAGTGTTGAAAAGGCCAAGAAGACATCCGGATCGGGGGCGCACAGCGGGCCGGCCGGTAGATCCGGCTCGAGAAGCTGGCGCAGGGTCTGAGCGAGGGTCGGCCCCCGGAACCGAGGGCTCTCGGGAAGCTCCGAGGCTTCCTGGGTGGGAATCCCGCAGCCCTAATAATAGCGGAGATTGGGGTCCGGCGTCAGGCCCCGGGTGGATCGCACACCTGGTTGCGCCCGGCCCGCTTCGCCCGGAGGAGCGCGTCGTCGGCCGTGCCGTAGACGTCCTCGAAGGTCAGCCCGTGGTCGGGGCACCCCGCGTAGCCGGCGGAAAGCGTGATGCGCATGCCGTGGTCCGTGGGCGGCTTGGCCTCGGCCACCACCGAGATGAGCCGGCGGGCGGCGAGCCCCGCCATGCGCATGTCGCTGGCTGCGCACAGCACGGCGAACTCCTCGCCGCCGATGCGGAAGGGGGAGTCGGCGGCCCGGGTGTGCTCCTGGAGGATCCGTCCCACCCACGCCAGCACCTCGTCGCCCACCACGTGGCCGAGGGTGTCGTTGATGCCCTTGAAGTGGTCCACGTCCATCATGACGAGGGCGAAGCGCGTGCCGTAGCGCCGGGCTCGGTCCACCTCCTCGTGGAGTCGCTCCTGGAAGGCGCGCCGGTTCAGGAGCCCGGTGAGCGGGTCGCGCACCGCCTGGTCGCTGAGGGTGCTGATCTGCTCGTCGGCGTTCCGGATGCGCATGGAGAGCGCAGCCAGGAGCTGCAGAGCGAGCCCCGGCGTGTCCGACACCACGCGCCGGAAGTCCTCCTTGTCCAGCGCGACGAGGTCGACGGGCGTGAGCGCGCGCACGGTGGCGCTCCGCGGCTTGTCGTTGAGGAGCGCCATCTCGCCGAAGAAGTCGCCGACCCCGAGCCGGGCCAGCTCGAAATCCGCTGACGACGACGGGTAGATCACCTGCACGAGCCCGTCCATGACCAGGTACAGGGATCGCCCCGGCGCTCCGATCCGGACGATATCGGCGCCGGAGTGGAAGTGCTCGCGGCGGGTCCTCGAAGCCAGCTTCTCGAGTTCTGTCCTGCCCACGTCCTGGAGGAGCGGGACCCGGGACAGGAGCTCGACGGTGTCGGACATGCGGCGAAGATAGGTGGGCTCCGGCGCCTCAGGCCAGGAGCGCGGGGTGCCCGCCGGTGTGGACGAACACGGCGCGGTCGGCCGCCGGGACCCGCCCCGAGCGGATCCACGCCAACATCCCCGCCACCGCTTTGGCCGTGTAGAACGGATCGAGGACGACGCCCTGGGTGGCGCCCAGGAGGCGGGTGGCCTCGTCCGACGCCGGGGTCGGGATCCCGTAGCCCTCCCCCACCTGCGTGTCGTCGCAGGAGATGTGGTCGGAGAGCAGCCGCCCCGTCCATCCGAGGAGGGCGCCCCCTTCCGAGGCCAGGCGGACCGCGTCGCGGCGCATCTCGGCCTCGGGCGTGTCCGCGCTCACCCCCACCAGCCGCACATCGTCCCGCTCGAGCAGCGAGAAGCCGAGGAGGAGCCCCGCGAGCGTGCCGCACGACGACGACGACAGGAAGATCCAGGTGCGGGCAGCGGGGGGGAGCTGGGCGAGCTGGGCCTCCAGCTCCACCGCCGCCCGGGCGTACCCCAGGGAGCCGAGGGGCGTGGAAGCGCCGAGCGGGATCACCAGGGCCTTCCCGCCGGCCGCAGCGATCTCACGGGCGGCAGCCTCCATGGCGGGTGTGCGCTCGGCGCGGCCGGCCACGGTGCGGATGTCGGCGCCGAAGAGGCGCTGCAGGAGCGCGTTCCCCCTGGGTGGGCCCTCCACCGTGCCGTTGATGACGAGCACGCACTTCCGCCCCAGGTGGGCGGCGGCCGCCGCGGTGACACGGCAGTGGTTGGACTGGGGCCCTCCGGTGGTGATGATGTGCGTCACCCCCGCGATGCGCTCCGGGGCCAGCTCGAACTCGAGCTTGCGGACCTTGTTGCCCCCCAGCCCCAACCCGGTGTCCGCATCGATCTTCATGAGGATGCGGGGCGCGGATGCGCCCAGGCTGCGGGTCAGCTGGTCGGCGGCCACGAGTTGCGTGGGGAGCATGGCCAGCGGCTGGCGCGGCCACGCCTCCAGGCGGGCCAGGGCTTCCCTGGTCGGAACACCGGCTCGGTCGCTCATTCGAACTCCACGCTGCCCCTCGGGGAGGGGGATGACGAAGTGGTCGCTGTAGAACACCCGCACGGGAGCCTAGATTAACCGGATGCGCTCCAACACGCGACGACTCCTGGGCCTGGCGGGAACCCTGGCGTGGGCGCTGCTCCCCACCTCCGCGGCGGGCCAGGCCGGCGCCGTGCAGGGGCGCATCCGGGACGAGGAGGGCTCGGCGGTCTACGGCATCCAGGTCCGCCTGGTCCGCGCCGGGACGCCGGTCCGGTCCGGCGGAACCGACCGGCTCGGCTTCTTCCGCATGCCCGGCGTCTCCCCGGGGAGCTACACCCTGTCGGCCACCGGCATCGGGTACGCCGAAACCGAGCAGTCCCTGGTCGTGGGGCCGGGGGAGGTGGTGGAGCTCGACCTGGTGCTCGAGCGTCGCGCGGTGGAGCTGGAGGGGATCACCGTTGGGGCGGAGCGGAGCCGGCAGCGCCTCCGCTTCGACGAGGTGGGAGGGGCCACCGTGCGGGAGCTGGAATTGGTGGACCTGAGGAAGGTGCCGGGGCTCGCCGAGGCCGACCCCCTGCGCGCGGTGGAGGTCCTCCCCGGGGTCGTCTCCACCTCCGACTTCTCCGCCGCCTTCCACGTCCGGGGGGGATCCCAGGACCAGAACCTCATCCTGCTGGACGGCGTCCCGGTGTTCAGCCCCTTCCATCTGGGAGGCTTCTTCTCGGTCTTCAACGCCGACATGCTCGACCGCGCCGAGCTCCAGTCCGGGGGCTTCTCCGCGGAGCACGGAGGGAGGGTGTCCTCGGTGCTGCAGATCGAGAGCGACGCCGGCGACGGCCGCCTCGGCGTGGACGGGGGCGTCTCCCTTCTCGCGTCCCGCGTAGCGGTGTCCGGGGGCGCGCCCCGGGGGGCGGCCCGTGCCCTGGGGCTCTCCAACATCCACTGGAAGGCGTCGGCCCGGCGCTCGTACTTCGACTGGCTCCTCAAGCCGGCCTTCGAGTTCCCCTACCACCTCCGGGACTTCCAGGGGGTGGCGGAGGCGTGGACCCGCGGGGGGAACAGGGTGCGCGTCACCGCGTATTCCGGGGACGACATCCTCGACCTCACGCGCCTGGACGCCGCCGACTTCCCGCTGCGCGTCGACTGGGGGTGGGGCAACGACGTGGTGGGGGCGCGCTGGACCCACCCCCGCCCGGGCGGGGGGGCCGTGGACGCGCGCGTGTCGTGGTCCCGGTACGGCACGGGGCTCACGTTCCCGGACTTCGGGGACACGGAGTTCCGCAGCGCAGTCTCCCAGCTCCAGGCGCGCCTGGACTGGGATGCGCGGCCGTCGCCGTACCTCCACCTGCGCATGGGCGCCAGCGCGGAGCGGATGACGTACGACAATCTGGCGGCGACGGGAGGCACGGAGTTCACCAGGGGCGACGGGCGCGGGGACCTGCTGGGGGCTTACGGCCAGGCTACCTGGTCCCGGCCCAGGGCGTGGCTGCTGGAGGCCGGGGTGCGCCTGGATCGGTGGCGCCAGGAGCCCGGGGATGTAGTGCACGAGGCCGCCCCCCGCCTGGCGTTGAAGCGGTTCTTCTCCGACGGGAACGGGGCGCTCAAGCTGGCCGCGGGGCGTTACACCCAGTACGTCCACTCGCTGAGGGACGAGGATCTCCCCCTCGGGCTGGACATCTGGGTCCTGGCGGGCGAGCGGGCGCCCTCGGTGGTGTCGGACCAGCTGCAGGCGGGGATCGAAGGGTATCCCCGGGAGGACTGGTTCCTCTCCCTCGAGGGATACCTGCGCGACTTCGACGGCGTGGTGACGCTGAACCCCGCCGACGACCCCAACGACGACCTGGACGACATCCTGCGCGGGACGGGACGCTCGTACGGCGCGGACCTCCTCGTACGCAAGGAAGGGGGGAGCGTGAGCGGCTGGGTGGCCGTGTCGTACCTGAAGGCACGGCGCACCTTCCCGGACATGCTGGCCCCCGAGCGCCCTGCTCCCGCAGTGACCTATGCGCCCGTCTTCGACCGCCGCGTGGACGCCGACCTGGTGCTGCGCTATCCCCTCCCCTGGGGATGGGAGGGCGGGCTCCGCTGGAACGTGGGGACGGGCACGCCCTACACCCGGGCGGTCGGGGCGTACGCCCTGTATTCGCCGCGCTACGTGGACCAGGGCGGGAGGCTGGGTTGGGACGGGGCCGGGGAGGACACGGACGAGCTGGGCGGGTACGCCGTCTACCTCGGGGAGCGCAACGGCTCGCGCTATCCCGTCTACCATCGACTGGACGTGAGCGCACGCAAGACGGTGCGGACGGCGTGGGGCACGGTGGTTCCCTACGTGGACGTGCTGAACACCTACAACCGGCGCAACGTGCTCTTCTACTTCTACGAGTACTCGGAGAGCCCCCCGGTCCGCTCGGGGATCTCCATGTTCCCGCTCCTGCCCACCTTCGGCGTGGAGATCCACTTCTGATGCGCGGGAGCGCGTATAGGCTGCGCACGGGCACGCGGGACGCGCGCGCCTCCGGCACCGGGCGGTGGCGGTCGCGGCAGGCGTTGGCGGGGCTGTCGGCCTTGTGCGCCATCACCGCGTCCGCGTGCTCGCTCGAGGGGGTGACGCTAG
>JBFYZE010000179.1:0-11883 GCA_041309665.1 Gemmatimonadales bacterium
TCGAAGATCCCGTCCACCAGCGCAGGCGTCACGTCGCCTCCACCCACGCCCACGAGGTAGTCCTGGAGCACCAGGCCGGGCCTGTGCCCCTGGAAGGCGGCGCGGGCGTCCTGCCACCAGATGCCGCCGACGCCGGCGGCATAGTCGCGGTCCAGGACGCCCACGCGCTGCGCCGACGCGCACGCTTCGCGCAGCGCCGCCTCGGGGAAGGGACGGAACATGCGCATCTTCACCATCCCGACCTTCTCGCCGGCGGCCCGGCGCCGGTCCACCACTCGGCGCGTGGTGAGGGCGATGGTCGCCGACGTCACGAGCACGGTGTCGGCGTCCTCGCACCGATACGCGTCGAGCACGCCTCCCGGCTCCCTGCCGAACACCCCTGCGAAGGCGGTCCGGCACTCGTGGTACACGCCGGGGACCCGCTCCATGGCCTCCTGGATGTCCATGCGGTGCGACACGGTGGCGTCGGGCCAGACCATCGCTCCGATCGCGCGGGGGTTGGCGTCATCCAGGCGATGGGGAAGGTCAAGCTCCGGGAGAAACCGGTCCGCCTGCTCCTGCGTGGCAAGGTCCGTCTCGCCCTGGGTGTGGGACAGCACGAAGCCGTCCAAGCACACCATGACCGGGAGCAGGATCCTGTGGTCCTCGGCCAGACGGAACGCCAGGAGCGTCAGGTCGTGGACCTCCTGGTTGTCCGACGCATAGAGCTGCACCCAGGGGAAGTCGCGGAGCATGAGCGTGTCGCCCTGATCCACCCAGATGTTCCAGGGCGGACCCATGGTCCGGTTCACGGCCGCCATCACGATGGGGAGGCGGTAGAACCCGGCCACCATGACGTTCTCGAACATGTAGGCCAGCCCGTTGGAGGAGCTGGCCGTGAAGGCCCGAGCGCCCGCCACCGACGCGCCGATGGTCACGGCCATGGCCGAGTGCTCGCTCTCCACGGGCACCACCTTCCCCTTGGTGAAGGCGTAGCCCGCCACGCGCTCGACGATCTCGGTCTGGGGCGTGATGGGATAGATCCCGCACGCCGCCCCCCGCGCGTTGCGGTTGGCCTCGCCCGCCACGCACAGCGCGTGACCCGCGGCGTGGTTCCCGGTGACGATCTCGAGTGGCATGACCCTCTCCTACAGGTGGCTCATGAAGACGACGTTGCGGGGGCACTCGGTGACGCAGATGCCGCACCCCTTGCAGTAGGCGTAGTCGAACACCAGGTCGTGGCCCACGCGCTTGAGCACGCCCTCGGGGCAGTACGTCACGCAGATGTCGCACTCGTTGCACACGCCGCACGACAGGCATCGCCTGGCCTCCCCGGGGGTGGCGAGCCCCCGGTGGATCTCCTCGAAGGTGGTCTGCCGCTTGCCCAGGCCGATGTGGTCGCCGGCCTCCGCCGGGTGGCGCTCGAACAGGTGCAGCCGGAGCGCGTCGGCCCTGATCACCTCGTCGTGCCAGGCGTGCACGTCCGAGCGGACGCGGGCCTCCTCCCCGGTGAGCACCACCTCCCCGGTGAGGGTCTGGTGGATGTGCAGCGCCGAGCGGCGCCCGCTTCCGATGGCCGCGGCCACGGTACCGTCGCCGGTGGCCAGGTCCCCCACGGCATAGACCGGCGTCTCCAGGAGGCCGAGGAGCTTCGTGCCCTCCCGCACCTCCGTCCCCTCGGGGAAGACGGACAGGTCCGGGGACTGGCCCAGGGCGAGGATCACCCTGTGGCACGACAATGCGTAGTCCGAGCCGGGGACTTCCACCGGCGCGCGGCGCCCCGAGGCGTCGGGCTCGCCCAGCTCCATGCGGCGGCACACCAGGTGTTGCTCGCCCAGGTCGCCGTCGGCCTGCGCCATGCGCTGGATCGCCAGGGGCTGGGTGAGGAAGTCCATGGCGATGCCCTCCTCCAGCGCCTCCTCGATCTCCTCGCGGATGGCAGGCATCTCGGCCCGGGTGCGCCGGTACACGACGCGCACCGAGGCGGCCCCCAGGCGCAGCGCCGAGCGCGCCGCGTCCATGGCGGTGTTCCCCCCTCCCACCACCACCACGTCCTGGCCGTCCAGGCGCTGGGCTGCACCCTCGCGGACCTGGTCCAGGAAGTCGATCCCCTGCATCACCAGGTCGTCGTCCCCCACGCCGAGCCGGAGGGAGCGGAGCTCCTGGAGCCCCGTGGCCACCAGCACGGCGTCGTGGGTCTTGGCGATGGAGAGGAGGCGCTCCCGGTCGATGAAGACGCCGGTGACGCTCTCGACGCCCAGGTCCAGGATGCGGGCCAGCTCCCGGTCCAGCGTCTCCTGGGGAAGGCGGAACTCGGGGATCCCGGTGCGGAGGAGGCCGCCCAGGCTTGGGCCCGCCTCGTACAGGGTGACCCCGTAGCCGAAGAGGGCCAGGTGGTAGGCGGCGGCGAGGCCAGCAGGACCGGAGCCGATCACGGCCACCCGCTGGTCGCGGCGCTCGGCGGGGACCAGCGTCGCCCTCCCGTTGTCGCCGGCGAAGCGCTCCATCTCCCGCACGTTCACCGCCCCGTCAAGGGCGGTGCGGTTGCACGCCATCATGCACGGCGCCGGGCACACCCTCCCGCAGGTGGAGGGGAGGGGGGTGGTGCGGAGCAGGATCTCCAGCGCGTCGTCGGTGCGCTCCTCCGCCAGGGCGTGGAGGAAGCCCTGCACGTCGTTGCCCGCGGGGCAGATGTGGTTGCACGGTGGCACGTACTGCTGGCGTTTGGGCTGCTCGGAGGCCCACTTCCCGGTGGCGACGATGGGGAGGGCGCCTCCCGCCCCGGTGAGGAAGCCGGGCTGACGGTCGAAGCCCAGGGGCCTGGGCCGTCCATCGCCGGCTCCGGACGGCTCCGCGGCCTCCTTCGTGGCCACGCCGGCATAGGCGTCGGAGGCCGCGTCCACGTTTCCTCCGCCGAAGCCCAGGTGCGCGAGCGCCGCCAGCATCTCCTCCAGGGGGAAGCCCAGGATGCGGCCCACGGCGCCGGCCAGCGCCGTGTTCACGATGGGCACGGAGCGCGTTCCCAGCCCGTGCGCGCGGGCGATCCCCGTGGCGTCCACGGTGGCCACGCGGTTATGGGGGAAGTCCCCGGCGAAGGCGCCGGGTGGATTCTCCGTGTTCAGGAGGATCCACCCGCCGGGCTTCAGGCCACCCACGATCGCGGGGCCCACCAACGTCGGGTCCAACACCACCACATGGTCCGGCTCGTAGATGAGGTTCCGGTTGGTGATGACCTCGTCGTCGAAGCGGCAGAAGGCCTGCACCGGGGCGCCGGAGCGCTCGGCGGCGTAGAGGCCGAAGGCCTGGACGGACTGGTGCTGGAGGAAGCGGGAGGTGGCGATGAGCTTGGCCAGGGTCACACCGCCCTGGCCGCCACGCCCGTGGATCCGGATCTCGACCAATGGAATACCCTCCGGTTCGGGCAGGGAGGGGTCGACCGCAGCCGGCTTGGCGCCGCCGTGCGGCCGGGCAGAGCCCGGACGTCGCATGAGAACCGCACTAAAGATGGCGAGCGGCCCACCCGGATCAAACGCCCTGCGGGTGAGGGGTTTTCCCCTACGGCGCGTAGGGATTTGGGCGGGAGAACGGGGGCGGCGCGCCGGGCGGCGCTGGGGGACCCGGCGCAGCTCGCCCCCCCCTGGAATGCTCCGGGCCCGGGGGATCGCTCCCCCGGGCCCGGTACTGCCGGCCCGGCGCTGGGCCGGGGTTCCGCGTGGATCACTTCCGCAGGTTGGGATTCGCGTTGATCTCCACCGCGGGGATGGGGAAGCACTTCACGTCCCCGTAGATGCCGCCCTTCGCGTACACGACCCCCACCGCGGGGAAGAAGGGCAGGTTGTACCGCCGCAGGTCGCCGAGCCGGTGCCCGTCGAGGAACAGCTCGCGCTGCCTCTCGGCGATCACCTGGTTCTTGATCTCGGTGGCGGTCCCCCCGGCATACGTGCCCGTGAGACCCCGGCGGGTACGGAGGTTGTTGATGATGTTCACCGCGGTCGTGCCGCCCTGGGCCTCGGCGATGATGAGCTGCGCCTCCTCCCAGCGGGCGATCGGGATGGGGCTGGCGCGGTCCGTGAACAGCATCTGGTTGAAGAGGTCGGTGAGGCCATCGGCGGCCTTCCGCTTCATGTCCGTGACCGCGACGCGCGGGTCGGCCTTGCCGTCCACGGTCAGGTTACGATACGGCTCCGTGACGCTGACGTTGCCGGTGCGGGTCTCCTCGTACACGTAGTTGTACCGGCGGGTGTTGGCCGCCGAGTGGGTGGCGTCGAGCTTGAACCCCACCGGGACCAGCGCGGCGTCGGCCGCGGCCCCTGCCGCGTTGCCCAGGTTCAGGCGCGCCCGCGCCCGCCCCACGTACGCCGCGTTCAGCCATGTGCTGCCGCCCGACCCCGCGGCCTGCGCCGCCGTGATGGCGGTGGTGAAGCGCGCCTCGGCCAGTTGGAACACCGCCTGGGGCGTCATCTCGGCGCTCAGGTCCAGCGCCATGGAGCAGTACGACTCACCCAGGATGACCAGGTTGTAGCCGGCGTAGAAGGCCGCCGTGGCGATCTTCGTCTGCCGGTTGGGCACCTCCGCGTCCGTCCACCCCTGCAGCAACTTCAGGGCGTTGTCCGCGGTCCACCGGGCCTTCGACAGAGGCGTGTAGCTCTGGTCGGGGTAGCGGGCGTCGAAGTACATGACGGTCCGGGAGGGGACCATCCAGCGCGGAGCCGACGACGTCCCGTCGTGCAGCTCACCGGCCAGGAGGGACTGCTGGAGGATGTGCGACGAGAAGGCTGCCTCGAAGTCGCCGATGGCTCCGCTGAGGAGCATGTCGGCGAACTCCGGGCCATTGAGGTTGTCCGCCGGAATGGTTGCCGGCGTCTCGATCTCGAGGAGTTCGTCCATGAAGTCGCACCCCGTCGGGGCGAACCCTGCGAGCGCGACGGTCAGGACTGTGACGGTCCGGCGGGCCCGGACCTTGATACGATCCGAATGTCTCATGGTTCGCGAGCCCCCTAGAAGGTGAGGTTGGTGGTGAAGGAGAACTGGCGCAGCTGCGGGATCTGGTTCTGCTCCTGCATCACGTAGCTGGTGCCCGAGAACATGGCCTCCACTTCCATCCCCTTGTAGCCGGTGAACGTCATGAGGTTGCGGCCGGCGAAGGAGACCGAGGCGCGCGAGGCCCCGAAGCGCGACGCCATGCTGGGCGGCAGCGTGTAGGACACCGACACCTCCCTGAGCTTCGCGAAGCCGGCGCCCTTGATGTACGCGGCGCCGAAGCTGGCCGAGTTCGCGTACATCGCGATGTCCACCGGGTTGTACTCCAGCGGATACTGGTTCTCGCGGCAGATGTAGTACAGCGAGCAGCGGATGCGCAGGTTGTGATCCCACTTCATGCCGCCGAGCTTGAAGTCCACCAGCCCGTAGAGGGACAGGTTGTCGAACAGCGTCAGCGTGGAGGAGAAGGCCCCCTCCCACTTCGGGATGGTGCGGCCGAGGTGCACGCGGGGCGCCGTGATGGTGTTGCCCGTGAAGCACGCCACCTGACCCCCGTCCGGCGTCGCGCACATCATGGACGTCCGGATGGGTGCGCCGGCGGCGTCGAGCTGGGCGTCCACGACCTTCACGTGGAACCACGAGCCCAGCGGGTACCCGAGCCGGTGCTCCACGCCCCAGGACGAGGACTGGACCACCGCGGAGTCTCCGCCCAGGTACTCCACCTTGGAATCGTTCATGGACATGCTGAGCGAGGACTCCAGCGTGGCCGTCTCGGTGCTGAACACCGTGCCCCTGATCAGCGTCTCGAAGCCCCACTTCTTCGACTTCCCGATGTTCAGGTACTGCGTGCCGGGGAAGCCCTCGGAGGGCGGCGCCCCCCGCGTGAGGATGTCGTCCTTGATGCGCGTGTCGTAGTACGTCATCTCCAGGGCCAGCCGCTCGTCGAAGAACCCGGCGTCGAACCCGACCTCCAGCTCGGACGCCCGCTGAGGGCCGAGCTTCGGGTTGCCGGGGGTGGACGGCGTCACCGTGGCCTTGTCGAGGGGACCGATGGTGGAGCTGTACGTGCGCAGTGCGGCGAACGCGGCGGGCTGCTGGCCCGACGCGCCCCAGGCCGCCCGCAGGCGCATGGAGGTCACCGAGGGAAGGTTGAAGAAGTCCTCCTCCGAGATCACCCAGGTCGCGCTGGCCTTCGGGTAGTACACGAGGTCGAAGTCCTGGCCGAAGGCGCTGTGGTCGTCGGCGCGCACCGCGGCGGTGAGGAAGACCCGCCCGTTCCAGCTGGCCTGCTGCTGCAGGAACACACCCACCGAGGTCTCCTCGGAGGTCGACCCGGAGCTGTTCCGGGTGGCCGTGGCGGAAACGGCGCTGAGGCCCGCGAGGGCGAAGTCGGTCCCGCTGGCGACGGCCGACACGGTCCTGCGGTTGTAGTACTGGAGCCCTCCGGCCGTCTCCGTGGACCAGGAATCGGTCCACGAGCGCTTCACGGTCGCCGAGTAGTCCACGGTGGTCAGGGTCCGGTCGTTCCGTCCGGAGCTGGCCGAGCCCAGGCCCGTCGGCGTGAAGATCAGGTAGAGCGGCGACTTCTCCTGCCAGCTCTCGTTGCGCTGGAGCACGGCGTCCAGCCCGACCGTCAGGCGCTGCGTGAGCCACTCGGTGGGGCGGTGGTTGACCACGACGCTCCCGGTGAAGCGGCCCAGGTTCTCGTAGCTCACCGACTCGTCGTAGAGCTCGGCGGTCCAACTGCGATAGCCCCGCCGCGGCGGGGTACCGCCGGAGATGTTCTCCGTCAGGTTGGCGGGCGTGGAGAAGTACGACCCCCAGGTGCGGCCGCCCCCCGATCCCTCGGTGGAGCCGCTCTGCTGCGAGGTGATCCACCCGGAGCTGGCCGTGATGTCCCAGCCCTCCTTGGGGAAGACCGTGACGTTCACCTTGCTGTTGAAGCGCTTCACGTAATTGGTGGGCTCGATCCCCTGCTCGTTGTCGTAGCCCGTGGCCAGGTAGTAGCGGAACGCGTCGGTGCCGCCGCTCACGTTCACGCCGTAGCTCTGCGACCAGCCGGTGCGGAAGAGCGGGTCGATGGGCGTGCCCTTCGCCGTCAGTGCCCCTGCTTCCGACAGCAGGCGCTCCGCCGTGGCCAGGTTGATCGAGTCCACCTGTCCGGTCTTCGTGTTCTTCCAGTAGTTCGTGTACATCCGGTCTTCGAGGTTCGCGAAGGTCGCGGAGCCCACCTTGGCGGTGAGGCCGAAGACCGGCGTGCCGATGCGGCCCTTCTTGGTGATGATCTGGATCACCCCGTTGGCCGCCTCGGTGCCGTACAGCGTGGAGGCGGCGGGGCCCTTGATGATCTCGATGGACTCGATGTCCTCGGGATTGAAGTCGTTGGCCCGCCAGGCCTGCGAGCTGCCGGTGAAGTTGCTGTTGTCCGTCCGGATCCCGTCCACGTAGACGAGGGGCTCGTTGTCCAGGTTCATGGACGACGCGCCGCGGATGCGGATCTTCCCGCTGGCGCCCACCTGCCCCGTCTGCGGCATGATGATCATGCCGGGGGCGCGGGCGTTCAGCATCTGCTGGAGGTTGGCGACGGGCGCCGCTTCCAGCGTCTCCTCGGCCCGCACCTGGGTCACGACGTTGCCGATGGCGCGCTTCTGCGTGCCGCCGGGCACGCCGGTGACCACCAGCTCGTCGAGGCCGATGGCGCTCACGGCGAGGCGGAACTCCACGACGGCGGTCCCGCCAGCGGTCACCATGACCGTCTGCTGCTGGGAGCTGTACCCGATGAGCTCCGCGCGCACGATCCGCTCACCCGGGGGAACACCCTGGATGAGGAATTCTCCCGACGGGTTGGACAGGGCGCCCCGCCCCGTGCCCGGCACGTACACCTGCGCCGTGGGCGTCGGGCGGCCCGAATTCGCGTCCAGGACCCGGCCCCGGATGGTGCCGCTGCCCTGCTGCGCGAGGAGCGGAGGTGTCGCCGTAACCCATACGGCCACCGCCGCGAGCGTCAGGAGGAGTACCTTCCAACGCGATTTGCAGTTCATGTTTATGCCTCCGGTGTGTAAGTGTCCCGGTCCGGGACGACGAGGAGCGTCGGGGCGGGAGCCACCGCCGGGAGAACGCCAACCTTGGTCGGCACCCGACGCGCACGGAAAAAGCCAGGGCTCGCGCGCCGACAGTGGAGCTGGCGCGCATCTCGCACCTCGAGGTGCGCAAGAGCCGCTGGACGCGTACCCATGGCGGAGCCGTTGGTACGGGTGGCGGGACGGGGGGCCTAGTCGGCCCCCTGCCCATGCTGGGAACGTGGAGAGCCCGGGCAGATCCGTCAACGGATTCCTAGGCCAACAGCCTCCACAGCTGCGCCACCAGAAAGCACACCGTGAGCCCCATGCCGAGGGGCAGCAAAGCCGCCACCGTCGTCCACCGCGCGCTCCCCGTCTCCCGGTAGACGGTATAAAGAGTCGTGGAGCACGGGTTGTGGAGGAGGGAGAAGAGCATCAGGTTCACGGCCGTGAGGAGCGTCCACCCCCCCGCCCTCAGCACCTCCCCGGTGGCCGCGGCCGACTCCGGCTCGAACATCACCCCCGCCCCGGCCCCCCCGGACACCCCGGCGGTCACGACCGTGAGCATGAGCACGGTGGGGATGACGATCTCGTTGGCGGGGATGGCCACCACGTAGGCCAGGAGGATCACGCCGTTCAGCCCGATCAGGACTCCCAGCGGGTCCAGCCCTCCCACCAGGTGCTCCGCCAGGCTGGGCCCGCCCACGCGGACGTTGGAGATCAGCCAGATCACGGCGCCCGCCGGCGCCGCGAACACGACCGCCCTCCAGAGGACGATGAGCGTCCGGTCCACGAGTGACGTGTAGAGCGTCTGGAGGATGCGGGGCGGGCGGTACGGGGGGAGCTCGAGGCTGAAGGTGGACGCCTCGCCGCGAAGCACGGTGCGGGAGAGCCCCCACGACGTGACGAGCATGAAGAAGATGCCCAGGAGCGCCACCGTCACCACCGCCGCCGCGGACACGAGCCCTGCCACCCCCGGGGGCGCCAGCGCCCCGATGAAGATGGTGGCCACCAGGATCTGGGTGGGCCACCGTCCGTTGCACAGGGAGAAGTTGTTGGTGAGGATGGCGATGAGGCGTTCCCGGGGGCTGTCGATGATCCGCGTGGACACCACTCCGGCGGCGTTGCAGCCGAAGCCCATCGCCATGGTCAGGGCCTGCTTGCCGTGGGCACCGGCCCGGCGGAAGAAGCCGTCCAGGTTGAACGCCACCCGTGGGAGATACCCGAAATCCTCCAGGAGCGTGAAGAGGGGGAAGAAGATGGCCATGGGCGGGAGCATGACGCTCACGACCCACGCGGTGGCCAGGTAGACGCCGTCGAAGAGGAACCCCGAGAGCCACCAGGGGAACCCGAGCCCCGAGCCCACCGCCTTCAGCCAGGGATGGGCCTGGTCGATGAGGAACGCGGCCAGCATGGACGATGGGACGTTCGCCCCCTCGATGGTGAGCCAGAACACCACGGCGAGGATGGCGAGCATGATGGGGAATCCCGTCCAGCGGCTGGTGAGGAGGCGGTCCAGGGTCCGGTCCAGGTCGAAGCGCGCCCGCTTCAACCCGGTCAGCTGCGCCTCGCGGGCCAGCTCCTCGGCGGCGCCGTAGGTCCGCGCCATGAGGGCGTCGTGGAAGTCAGCGGGAAGATCCCAGCGGAGGGTGCGGGCGGTCTCCAGGAGGCGCTGGCGCGCCTCGCCCGACCCGGCGCTCCCGGCGCCGTTGGCGCCGAGCTCCCCGCTCACCACCGCCTCGATCACCGCCTCGTCCGCGTTGAGGAGGCGGAGCGCCACCCACCGCGCGTTGGCGATCCCCGGAAACGCCTCCTCCACCGCGGGCACCAGGGCCTGGAGCGCCTCCTCGACGCCGCTCGCGTGCCGCGCCACCCGGAAGGGCCATGTAGCGATGCGGCCCGAGGCCACCGCCAGGGCCTTCTCCAGGAGCTCGTCCACGCCCGAGCGCTGCCGGGCCACCCCAGCCACCACCGGGACGCCCAGCTCCTTCTCCAGACGGGCCGCGTCCACGCCGATGCCGTGGCGGCGCGCCTCGTCCACGAGGTTGAGGAATACCACCACCCGGTCGGTGATCTCCAGGATCTGGATCACCAGGTTGAGGTTGCGCTCGAGCCGCGTGGCGTCCACCACGACCACGGTCACGTCGGGACGGCCGAAGAGGAGGAGGTCCCGGGCCACCTCCTCGTCGGTGCTCCCGGCCTGGAGGGAGTAGGTGCCGGGGAGATCCACCACCTTCACCCTCTTCCCGCCGTGGGCGAAGGCCCCCTCGGCGACCGCCACCGTCTTCCCGGGCCAGTTCCCGGTGTGCTGGCGCATCCCGGTGAGGGCGTTGAAGACCGTGCTCTTCCCCACGTTGGGGTTCCCGGCGAGCGCGATGAGGACGTCCCACCGATCGGGGCTCAGCCCCAACCGCACCAGGTTCCGCGTCACGCGACCTCCTCATCCGCCCGGGCCGGCCGCTCCACCAGGATCCACGACGCCTGCTCCCGCCGTAGCGCGATCAGCGCCCCGCGGATGCGGTACGCCCTGGGGTCGCCCCCGGCGCTCCTCATCTCGGGGGTGATCTCCGTCCCGGGGACCACGCCCAGGTCCAGGAGGCGCCTGCGCTGGGTGCCCTGGCACGCCGAGGAGATGGTCTCCACCCGCACCGTCTCGCCCTGGCCCGCGTCGGCCAGGGAGGCGCCCGACCCCCGGACACGCTCCCCCGCCGGAAGCGTGCGAACCGAGACGTTCCGCGCCTGCATCGGGTCCAGGGCCCACTCCCTCCCGTCCCCCCGGAGGAGGACCTTCCTGTCGGTGCGCTCCACCACCTCCATCCGACCGCCGGGGGCCATCCCGTGGGCCACGAGCTGGTCGTAGATGGCCCGGGGCTCGTCCTCCAGGTGCAGGATCTCCACCGTGTCGCCGGCCGAGGCGCGCATGAGTGCGGCGCCGCGCCGGGGAGGGATCTCCCCCTCCGCGGTGGGGATGGGGTCGCCATGGGGGTCCCAGCGCGGGTGGCCCAGGCGCTTGGCCAGAGCGTCGGCCTCGGCGGTCGTCAGCGCGTGCTCCATCCACTCGGCGTGATCGTGCCACTCCCCGGGCGGGATCCCGGTCTGGTCGGCCAGATAGCGCTCCCAGAGTCGGTGGGTCCGCACCACCCGGACCGCCGAGGCTCGCCCCTCGGCGGTGAGCTCGGGGGCATCGCCGACCGAGCCGACCAGCTCGAGGCGCGCCAGGTGTGCCAGGAGCCCCGCCGCGTCGCCGACGGAGATCTCGAGGCGGCCCGCCAGGCTCTCCAGCGTGCACGCCTGCCCCTGCCCTTCGCAGGTGTAGATGTGCTTGAGCGCGTCCTCCACCCGCACCCGCTCGTCCAGGCGCCGCAGCCGGAGCCAGCGCGGAACCAGCCCCACGCGGGGCCAGAGGAGGAGTGCGGCCACCGCCACGACGCCCCCGAAGACGAGGAGGGCGAGGCGAGGATCGGGCATGGACGTCGGCCTGGAGTGAGGGTACCGAGAAGGGGAGCGAACGGATCGGAATAGTTTTAGTCGGGCCTAATATTGTCGGAAGTCCTTGCTTCCGTCAATCTTCGGGCACCAACTGGCGGGAGTCCCCCCGCCGGGGCGGCCGGGGTGTTCCCGACAGAGGCGCCCCCCGGGATGACGCATGGTTCTTGGCAGTACCTCACCCTACGAGGAGGGCAGTTGTCGCAGCTTCGTTTCGCAGTCGCATCCCTGGTGCTCCTAGGGAGCGCCCTGGTCCCAGCGAGCCTGACGGCACAGGCCACCGAGCCCGCCGGGCCGGACAGCGTGGTCTACACGAGCCGCGGCAGGGTGGTGTTCTACCACAACAGGCACGGCGAGAAGTTCGAGTGCGCCTCGTGCC
>JBFYZE010000180.1:0-2758 GCA_041309665.1 Gemmatimonadales bacterium
CAGTAGTGTCCGGTCATAAGTCGAAGAACGACAACTGGTTGTGAATATCGAGACTTTCGGGAGTGTAGGCGGCCTTGGAAAGGGCTTGTGCGAGAGGGGCTTTCTCGAAGAGCGTGAGGCTGAGGATCTGTAGCAGAGTGTAGAGATCGCGGTCGATGCCGAGGCGCTTTCGTGCGATCGCGACCAGGACGTAGGAGGAGATGGCGGTCCAGATCTGCGTATAGACGGCGTTGGGAGAAGTGCCGTAGAACGCCTTGATCCTGAGGTGCTGCTTGATCCACTTGAAGAAGAGCTCGACCTGCCATCTCTGCTTGTAGAGCTGGGCGACCACCAGAGCCGCGAGGGTGAAGTCGTTGGTGAGGAAGTCCAGTTGCTTGGCGGTGTCTTGGTCCCGGAAGCTGATGCGCCGCAGCGCGTCTGGATAGGCTTCCGATGTGCCCCGTCCCGTCAGGACGATGGTCTGATCACAGATGAGGCCGTTGCTTCGATCGACCGGGTGAGAGTAGCGGCGGCGGAAGGTCAGGTTCCTCTTCGCTCTGGTGATGTAGATGGCACGGGCCCGGTGAAAGCGATGGAGGCGTTCGAAGTCCAGGTAGCCGCGATCCATCACGTAGATGGACCCCGGCTCCGGAAGGAGTTCGTCCAGGACGTGTACGTCGTGCGTTTTCGCGTCTGTGATCCAGAGGAAGGCCGGGATGTTGCCGGCCAGGTCCAGCAAGGTGTGGAGCTTGATGCCGGCCTTGGTGGAGCGGAATCGGGCCCAGGGGAAGACGTTCAGGCAGAGGTCGATGACGCTGGCGTCGAGGGCATAGACCGTTTGATCCAACTCCACCGCCCACGGCTCGCCCGCGTAGAGGCGGCGAGCGTCGGCAATCAGAGTCTGGCCGAACTCCGCGAAGATCCGCCAGTCCCGCCGTTCGTTGGCATCAGCCAGCGTGCTGCGGGCCACGGGACCGCTGCGCAGGCCGCTGCGGTAGAGCTTGTCCGAGACAGCCCCGAGGCACACCTCGATGTCCCGCAGGCTTTCGCGGCCCGTCAGCTGGGCGAAGGCCATGGTCACGAAGTGGTCCCAGGTCGTGAAGCGGCGTACCCCATCATCTCCCCCGTATCGGGACGCGATTCGGCTGAGCCGGTGGCGGGGCAGATGATCGAGAAGCTGGGCGAGAACGGTTCGGCCTTGATCCACAGTACGGCTTCCGGTGGGAGAAAGCCGGCACTGTGGGCATGCCTCTGGCCGCCTGTCAAATCGACGACAGGCATGAACACCCGCAAGTCTCTGCTGCACATAACTATAGCGCCACGCAGGTTATGCTCAACCGGACAGCAGTGCCCGCTACCCAGTCCGCGAGCGTGGAGACGGGGACCTGGACGCCGCTCCGGTCGTGGATGCGGTGCAGCCGGTGCAGGGGGGTGTGATCCGCGTACTTGCTCACCACCACGTGGGCGAGCACCGAAGCGCCCGCCGCGCTGCGCTCCAGCACCTTGGCCGGACCCGGGGCCGTGGTGACGCCCCGCTTGCAGCTCCGGCAGGCCCACTTCTCCCGCCGGTACTCGTGCTCGACAAAGTGGGCGGGAACGTACTCGAGCAGGTGGCTTACGTCTTCGCCGATCTTGTGCTTCTGTTGGCCGCACCGTTCGCACGTGCGTTCCTCGGGCGGCACGACCACGGTGTGCACCTCCCGTTTCACGCCCGCGCCGGTGCGCCAGGTGGAGCGCTCCCTCTTCGCACGCTCCGGCCGCTCATCCCTGGCCTGCTCGATCTCGCCCTCGAGTGCGGCGTCCGCTCTCCCCTCGGCCTCCAGGTCCGGGGTCCCGGCCTCGGGGCCGAGGTGGCTCACGAGCTCCTCGAAGAGCAGGGCCAGCTGGCCGGGATCCACCCGCTCGGAGCTACGGCCCACCCGCCGAAGCTGGGTCAACAACCGCTCCAACTCCCGGCTCTTCTTCAGGACGGCGGCCAGGGCGGAGAGGAGGAAGTCGAAGGCCTCCTCGCCGCGCCCCTCGGCCATCAGGCTCTGGGCCGCTTGCCTGACCTGCTCGAAGGCGGGCCCGGCAGCGCGCTGGGCTTGGCCGTCATAGTGTAAGGTGTGGGGTTACGTCATGACCACAAGTATAATATACTTGGGGTTACCACGCAAGACCCTTGCTCACGTTCCTTTCCACGAGGAGGACCTCCATGGCCGCTTCCCACGAACGCCAGCTCGCCCGCCTCAAGGCCCGCTTCCACGAACAGGCTTCCCAACTCGCCCGCCTGGGCTTCCTCATGCGCGGCTCCATCCTCGAACGCTTCTCCCGCTGCGGCACTCCCGGCTGCGCCTGCCATGCCGATCCCCCCAAGCTCCACGGCCCCTACTGGCAGTGGACCTCCAAGGTCAAGGGCAAGACCGTCACCCGTAACCTTAGCGAGAAGCAGAAGCATCGCTACGAGGAGTGGATGGACAACGCCAAGCGTGTCGATCAGATCGTGGCCGAGCTCTATGAGATCTCCGCCCAGGCCGACGCCCTCCTCAGGGAGGTGGAGCGAGGGCAGCGGGAGCAGGCGTAGGCATGGACCCGGCTGCCGCCGGGGACAGCGGTCGCCACCGCTTCCGGCGGCGGGCCCTCCTCAGGTCCAGCCCCTCCAGCATGAGGCCCAGCTCGACGGCCCCACCCACCACCTCCATCGGCGCGGTCAGTTTCCTGCATCGCTTCGGCTCGTCTTTGAACCCGCACTTTCACTACCACCTGTGCGTGGTCGATGGGCTCTTCGAGGGAATCGAGG
>JBFYZE010000181.1:0-6364 GCA_041309665.1 Gemmatimonadales bacterium
CTAGCCAGGTCCTCCCCCCGACGACCTCGATCTGGTTGCGGCCCGGGTGGAGCACGCCCGCCACGCCCCGCACGAGGGCCTCGCGCCCGGGCCGGAGTCCCTCGGGGAGGTGCTCCAGCACCTCCACGGCCAGCGCCGCGTTCGAGGCCTGGTGGCGGCCCACCAGGGGCGTGGCCAGCCGCACCTCGCCCCAACTCCGCGTCTCCAGGCTGAAGGACGTGTGGTCCCGGCCCAGCTCAACGTCCTGCAGGCGTGCCGTGGCGTCCACCGGGTGGAACGGTGCGCCCAACGCCGCCGCCGTCCGGCGGAAGATGTCCACCAGCGCGGCGTCGGTCTCGCCGAGGACGAAGGGGACGCCCGCCTTCACGATGCCGGCCTTCTCCACGGCGATCTTGGCGAGGGTGTCGCCCAGGTAGTCGGCGTG
The DNA here is from genome assembly GCA_041309665.1 of Gemmatimonadales bacterium. Classification (GTDB taxonomy): domain Bacteria; phylum Gemmatimonadota; class Gemmatimonadetes; order Longimicrobiales; family Gaopeijiaceae; genus SZUA-318. Next base: position 425 of record JBFYZE010000181.1, read on the forward strand.
GTCCATCTGCACGTTCGTCACCGCCGAAACCAGCGGCCGGAGCACGTTCGTGGCGTCCAGGCGTCCGCCCAGCCCCACCTCGATGACGGCCACGTCCACGTCCTCCCGGGCGAAGGCGTGGAACCCGAGGACCGTGACCGCCTCGAAGAAGGTCAGCCCGAACCGCTCGACCACGTCGGTCACCTCGGCGGCCCGCTCGAGGAGCGACTCCTCTCCGATGGCCTCACCGCCCACGACGATGCGCTCACGGATGGAGCAGAGGTGCGGCGACGTGTAGCAGGCGGCGCGCAGCCCCGCCTCCTGGAGCACAGCCGCCAGCGTGGTGGTCACCGAGCCCTTGCCGTTGGTCCCCCCGACATGGATGGCGGGGTAGCGCCGGTGGGGATCCCCCAATGCGGCCAGCGCTCCCGCCGTCCGCTCCAATCCCCACCGGACCCCGGAGGCCAGCGGAGGGAAGAGGCGCTCGGCCAGGAGGTCGGCGAAGGGACGCTCCAGCCGCTCGGGGGTCGGGACTTCGCCCCCGGTCGCCACCGGGGCGTCGCTCACGCGGGAGCTACCGGGCCGACGCCGCGGCACCCAGCATGTGCCGGAGCAGGAGCCCCACCGTCTCCTTGAGGAGGCGGCGGTCCACCACCCGGTCCACCATGCCGTGCTCCAGCAGGAACTCGGACCGCTGGAAGCCCTTGGGGAGCTCTTGCTTGATGGTCTCCTCGATCACCCGCGGGCCGGCGAAGCCCACCAGGGCCCCGGGCTCGGCCAGGTTCACGTCCCCGAGCATGGCGTAGGAGGCGGTCACCCCACCGGTGGTGGGGTTGGTCAGGATGGAGACGAAGGGGACCCCTGCCTCGTGGAGCCGAGCCAGCACCGCAGAGGTCTTGGCCATCTGCATGAGGGAGAAGATCCCCTCCTGCATGCGCGCCCCGCCCGAGGCGCTCACCACGATGAAGGGGATCCTGCGCTCCAGAGCCAGCCGCCCCGCCCTGGCGATCTTCTCGCCGACCACCGAGCCCATGGACCCGCCGATGTACTCGAAGTCCATGATCGCGGCGACCACCGCCATGCCCCCCAACTCCCCGGTGCCCGAGAGGAGCGCCTCCGTCTTCCCCTTGGCCTCGGCCCCCGCGATGCGGTCCCGGTACGACTTCAGGTCCCGGAAGCTCAGCGGGTCCGCCGCACGCAACCCCTCGTCCAGCTCCTCGAAGGTGCCCGAGTCGATGAGGAGCTCCACGTACTCCTCGGCGGTGATGCGCAGATGGTGAGCGCAATTGGGGCACACGTTCAGGTTCTGTGCGAGACGCTCCCGGTAGAGGATCTCGCCGCACCCCGGGCACTTGTCGAAGACGTCGCCGGGGACGTCGCGGCGGTCCTGGGCGGTGAGCGGCGTCTTGTCCTTACGGAACCAGGCCAATGGAGGCTCCTTGGCAGCGCCCGGCCAGGCGCATCCTGGGCTGCGGGTCAGCGCTCGTGGGCCACCCTAACCGCAATGCCGACCGCCACCCAGGACATGAGGAGGAACGTCCCGCCATAGCTCACGAACGGCAGCGGGATCCCCGTAATCGGCACCAACCCGATGGTCATGCCGATGTTCACGAAGATATGGACGAGCCAGGCCCCGAAGATACCGAACAGCACCAGGCCGGCAAAGGGATCCGGGGAGTCCTTGGCCATGGTCACCATGCGCGACAGCACGAACGCGAACGCGATGATGGCCAATCCCGTTCCCAGGAACCCGAGCTCCTCTCCCACCACGGAGAAGATGAAGTCGGTGTGCTGCTCGGGGAGGAAGTCGAAGCGCTTCTGCGTCCCCAGGGTGAAGCCCTTGCCCAGCAGCCCTCCGGATCCGATGGCCACCTTGGATTGGATGATCTGGTAGCCGGCTCCCCTGGGATCCACCTCCGGGTCGAGGTAGACGAGGATCCGGTTCTGCTGGTAGGTGGCCAGGGAGTTCCACAGGGGCCTGGAGATGGTCCCCGCCGCGAAATTGGCCAGCACCACGGTCACCGACTCGAAGAGGAAGAGCCTGTACCTGTAGAAGTACAGGAAGCCCACCACCGCCAGGATGTACCAGGACCAGATCTTCGTGTCGAAGGACAGGACCAGCCCCACCACCGGGCTCGCCACGAGCGCGAGGAGCGCCACGGGCGTTCCGGCCCAGTACAGCATGGCGAAAAGGATCCCCACGAAGGCCATGGCCGTGCCCAGGTCCGGCTGGAGCATGACCAGCGCGAGGGGTACGGCGACGAGCACTGCGGGCCCCAGGATCTCGCGCAGCGACGCGGGCCCTTCCGTGCGTTGGGAGAGGAGGCGCGCCAGCACCAGGACGGTGGCGATCTTCGCGATCTCCGAGGGCTGGAACCCGATGAAGCCCAGGTTGATGAAGCTCTTCACGCCTTCGGCGGTGCCGGCACCGGTGCCGATCACCAGGGTGACGCCCAGCAGCACCACGGAGAGCACGTACGACGGAATGGCCACCCACTCGATCCACCGTAGAGGCACCCTCGCGAGCACGGTGAACGCCGCCAGCGCGATCAGGAACCAGACCCCCTGGCGGAGCCAGGCGTGCTGGGTGACCGCGTTGGGCACGTACACCACGCCGGCGGAGTAGATGACCGCGATCCCGAACAGGGAGAGGACGAGCACGGCCAGCACCAGCGCGGGGTCCACGGCCCAGCGCTCGAAGAGCCGGATCATCCGCCCCCCGCGAAGCGCGCGCGGTACCATGCGGGCCAGCCGCGCGTCTGGACCCACTCGCCCAGCGTCTGGATGGAGTCCTGCTCTATTCCGTGCTCCTTCCGCAGGTAGAAGTCCGCCGCCTTGGTCGCGATGGGGGCGGCCACGCGGGACCCGCTCTCGCCGTGCTCCACCAGCACCACGACCACCACCTCCGGCGCCCCGCCGAAGGGACCGCCGATGGCCGCGAACCAGGCGTGGTCCGCCGCCAATCCGGCCACGCTCTGCGCGTTCTGCCCGGTTCCGGTCTTCCCCAGCACCTCCCAGTGCTCCAGGGTGCCCGCGTAGTGCGCCGTCCCGCCGGGCTGGGTGACCTTGCGAAGCCCTTCGCGCAGCACCGCCAGGTGCTCCGGCTCCAGGTGGAGGGACCACCCCTCTGCCAGCTCCACCCCCCGCGCGATGGCCGGGGCCGGGGCCGAGCCGTCCCGGGCCAGCGCGGTGTAGAACTGCGCCATCTTGAGGGGCGTCTGGTCGTTGGGGCCCTGGCCGATGGCCAGGGAGAGGACCTCCCCCTCCTGGGGGGAGTATCCGAAGCGCCGGTTCCAGAACTCGCGGTCGGCGGGGAACACGCCCTGGCTCTCCTGGGGGAGGTCCACGCCGCACTCGCGGCTGAACCCCACCTCAGTGGCCCGTTGGAGCATCCGGTCCAGGCCGATGCGCAGCCCGAGTTGGTAGAAGTACACGTCGCAGGAGAGGGCGATGGCGCCGGCCAGGTCGAGGGACCCGTGCCCGTCGGGCTTGTGGCAGCGCCAGTACCTTCCGCCCCAGAACCACCCCCCGGTGCATGCCACCGGCATGTGGTCGTCCGGGCCCACCACCCCCAGGTCGAGGGCGATCGCCGCCGTGGCCAGCTTGAACGTGGACGCGGGCGCATACAGTCCCAGCACCGAGCGGTCGAAGAGCGGTCTGCCGGAATCGCTGTTGAGGAACTCCCAGAGCGACGCGTCCACGCCGCCCACGAAAGCGTTGGCGTCGAAGGAGGGCGCCGAGTAGAGCGCCAGGACCCCACCGTCGGCCGGGTCCATGGCCACCACCGCGCCGGCCATGGAGTCCGGAAAGATGTGGTGGATATACTGCTGCAACTCGAGATCCAGGTTCAGGCGCAGGTCCTGGCCCGGCACCGCAGGATCCGACGTGACGCCGCCGAAGTCGCCCACGATCCGGCCCTTGGCGTCCACCTCCACGTACCGGAAGCCACGCTCCCCTTGCAGGTGCGGCTCGTACTGGCGCTCGATCCCCGTCTTCCCCACCACCACGCGCGGCTCGTACCGGGCGTCGGCGAACGACTCGCGCTCCAACTCCTCGGCGGTGATCTCACCGACGTAGCCGAGCACGTGGGACGTGGCGGCGCCTCCCACGTACCGGCGGCGCGGCCGCATCTCGATGTACACCCCCGGGAACTCCGCGCGCCGCTCCTCAAGGGCGCTCACCACGGCGAAGTCGGCGTCTGCGTCCACGACGAGCTCTCGCCCGTAGCGCCGCAGCTCAGCCAGGAGCCGATCCACGCGCGCCGGCGGCAGCTCCATGTACCGTCCGAGCCGCGCCAGCGTGGCCCGGATGCTGTCCTGCGGCGCCGGCAGCAGCGTGATGGCGTACCCGGGCACGTTGTCGGCCAGGATGGCGCCGTTGCGGTCGTAGATGGTGCCCCGGGGGGCCGGCAGGGGAAGCTGGCGCAGGCGGTTCGACTCGGCACGCAGCGTCCACGTGCTGGAGCCCAGCACCTGCACGCGGAAGAACGCCGCCCCCAGCAGGCCCATGAGCGCCACCACGCCGAGAACGGCTCCCTGAGCCCGCACCCGCATCGCCTCGGGGTGGAAGACCTTCATCGCGGGTTCTCCCGCCAGAGGCCGGCCAGGGCCATGAGCGCGATCCCAACGACGGCGGCGTAGAGGCCCCCGAGCAGGCCGTGCACGAGCACCTGGGAGACGAACGGCTCACGCAGCGTGCTCCCCATCAGGATCCAGCCCAACAGGTCCCGGGCGAACTTCCCGAGCACGAAGTACGAGATCAGGAAGACCAACGAGTCGCCCACGAAGAGGTCCCGGGTGGTCCCCCCGGCGAGCCCCAACAGCGTCATGGCCACGCCGTTCACCCCGAACGCCACCACGCTCATGGCGTCCTCCAGGAGCCCGAAGCCGAGTCCCACTCCCGCCGCCCCGCCGATGCCCACCTCCCGGGACACGAGCAGGAGGGCCACGACCAGGAGGTCCGGGGCCGCGCCCCCGATACCCAGCCCGACGTGCAGGAGGAAGTGGAGCACGACGAGGACCGCAGCCACCATGTAGACCACCGGGCGGGCCCTCACGGCGCGATCCCCGGCGGCGGGGGGACAGACGGGATCCGATCCCGCACGGGCCCGGCGAAGATCGCCGAGTCGGCGGTGATGCCGAGGAGCTCGTCGAGGAGCGCCCGCATGACCACCACGCTGTCGGTAAGCGCGCGCAGGCTGTCCGCCAGGTGGTACTCCCACACGATGGACTGGTCCCGGGTCATGACCGAGTCGGGGGGCCACGCGTACGACAGGTCCTGGATCCCCTCGCCCACGCCCACGAGCACGTGGTTCACGGACGCGGGGTGGACCATGGGGCGGAGCCAGTAGCTCTTGCGCCACCGCCCTTCGGCGTCGGCCACGCCCGCGACGCTCCCGATGGGGATCCCGCGCGGGAAGATCCCTCCCATCCCGGACGTGAGCACGGGCATACCGTCGGGGACCGCCTCGTAGAAGGCGGTGCCGTTGAGGACGAGCATGTCCTCCTCGCGGAACGACCCACGGAGCGTCTCCACCACTCCGAAGCCGGTCCCGTCGGCGAGCATGGCGCTGGCCCGGAAGTCGGGATGGGTCCAGTCGATCCCGACCGCGGACCGCGGCCGCACCTCGCGCACCACGCCCACCAGGCCGTGCCGGTCCACCACGGGCGCCCCTTCCTGGACGCCGTCGGAGCGCCCCGCGTCCAGGATGAACATGCTCTCCGACCCCGGCGTTCCCGAGCGCAGGAGCGACGCGCTGAGGAAGCCCGGGCCAAGGCGGCTGTGCAGGTCCAGCAGGTTGCGGAGCGTCCGGTTCTCGTCCGCCAGCGACGCCTGCGTTTCCATGAGCGACGTCAGGGAGTGCATCTGGGCCCGGACCGCGGAGTCCTCCTGCCGTTCCCGGCGGGATCTCAACAGCCGGTCCTGCACCGAGATGAAGGGGCGCAGCGCGGTTGCCCGTAC
>JBFYZE010000182.1:0-8022 GCA_041309665.1 Gemmatimonadales bacterium
CGACGCTCTTCCGATCTTCGTCGGGGACCTCCGCCGCAAGGGCTCCAGGGTGACGCTGGACGACCTGGCGGACATGCTCGGCGACGGGCTCACCGGGCGGATCGTCCACTTCGGCTCCTGCGAGACCCTGGGCGTGGACAAGCGCCACATCCGGCGCTTCCTGAACCGCACCGGGCTCGTAGCGGCCGCGGGGTTCAAGACCGAAGTGGACTGGCTCACCTCCGCGGTGTTCGACGTTCTCCTCTTCGAGGCCATGCTGCGCTACTCCCTCTCCCCCCGGGGCGCACGGGCCATCCGCGCCAGGATGTGGGACCAGTACCGCTCGCTCTGCAACCGGCTGGACTTCCGCATGATCGTGCGCCACGGCCGGCCGGCGGGGTCTTCCCATGGCCCCACGACGGGTATATAGTTCCAACTTCAAGTTTTTCCGAACCTTCCGAGGCAGAGATCCGAACCTTCCGAGGCAGAGAGATGGGCGTCCGGGCGTGTGGGTCCAAGTCGTGTTGTCGTTGTCGTCGCTCCCCGGAGGAGGAGGGGCGGGGCACCGGCGTCACGGGGCATCCCACATGACCTGAGCCGGAACCACCTCTGCCGACCTCCGGGCGAATCGGACGGTCCGGCGAGGCAAGGGGGCGCCACCGGGCCGAGCCCGGCGGCGCCCCTTCCTTTTCCACCCTGCGCGGCCCGTCCTCCGGGCCGGAAGGCGACACCATGAAGATCTTCGACGACGTCACCCAGCTCATCGGAAACACGCCCCTCGTGCGGCTGCGCCGCCTCGCGCGGGGCGCGCAGGCCGACGTGGTGGTCAAGCTCGAGTACGCCAACCCCGCGCACAGCGTGAAGGACCGCATCGCCGTGGCCATGATCGACGACGGGGAGCAGAAGGGGCTCCTCCACCCGGACTCGGTCATCATCGAGGCGACCAGCGGGAACACGGGGATCGGCGTGGCGTTCGTCGCCGCCGCCCGGGGGTACCGCTGCATCCTCGTCATGCCCGACACCATGAGCCGCGAGCGCCGGACGCTGCTCCGCGCCTACGGGGCGGAGCTGGTCCTCACCCCGGGCGCCGACGGGATGGCGGGCGCCATCCGCAAGGCCGAGGAGCTGGCGGCGGCCGACCCCCGGAGCTTCGTACCACGGCAGTTCGACAACCCGGCCAACCCGGAGATCCACCGCCGCACCACCGCGGAGGAGATCTGGCGGGACACGGACGGGCAGGTGGACATCGTCGTCGCGGGCGTGGGCACCGGAGGGACCATCACGGGGGTCGGCGAGGTCCTCAAGGAGCGGCGGCCCTCCGTGCGGGTCGTGGCCGTGGAGCCGACGGCTTCGCCGGTGCTCTCCGGAGGGGCGAAGGGCCCCCATCCCATCCAGGGGATCGGGGCCGGGTTCATCCCTTCCATCCTCAACACCCGCATCTACGACGAGATCGTCGCCGTGGAGGCGGAGCGCGCCTTCGAGACCGCCCGAGCGCTGGCCCGGGAGGAGGGGCTCCTGGTGGGGATCTCCTCGGGCGCGGCGGTGTGGGCCGCGCTGGAGGTGGCGCGACGCGACGAGAGCCGTGGCAAGCTCATGGTCGCGGTGGTCCCCTCGTTCGGCGAGAGGTACCTGAGCACGGCGCTCTATGCCGGCCTCTCGGACTGAGGCGGGCGACCTCATGTTCTCCGCCCTCCGCGAGGATGTGCGCGCCGTGTTCGAGCGCGATCCCGCCGCCAGGAGCCGCCTGGAGGTTTTCCTGTGCTACCCGGGGCTCCATGCCGTCTGGGGGCATCGCATCGTCCACGCCCTCTGGCTGCGAGGCTTCCGGCTCCTGGCGCGCTGGCTCTCCCACGTACTGCGCGCCCTCACGGGGATCGAGATCCACCCGGGCGCCGTGCTCGGACCCAGGCTCTTCATCGACCACGGCCTCGGGGTGGTCATCGGCGAGACGGCGGTGGTGGGCGCGGACGTGACGCTCTACCACGGCGTGACGCTGGGCGGAACGAGCCTCGCCCGGGGGAAGCGGCACCCGACGCTGGAGGACGGCGTCGTGGTGGGCGCGGGGGCCAAGATCCTGGGCGACATCGTGGTGGGGGCGGGGAGCCGCGTCGGGGCCAACGCGGTCGTGGTGAGGTCCGTTCCGCCCGACTCGGTGGTGGTGGGCGTCCCGGGCGAGGTGGTGCGGCGGAGCGCTTCCGCGCACCCCGCCCCCGGCGCCGACCTCGAGCACGGCGAGCTCCCCGACGTGCTGGGTCAGGCCCTGGTGTCGGTGATGGACCGGGTGGACGCCCTGGAGAGGCGGCTGGCCGGGCGGCTGGCTCCCGAGCCCCATCCCCACCAGCCCACCGCCGGCGCGTGGAAGTGGGAGGACTTCGTGATCTGAGCGCGGCGCGGGCGCCGCGCGCTCAGCGCTCGGGGCACCCCGGGGAGAAGCTCACCCGCACCCCTCGCACCCGTCCCAGCAGTACGTGCACAGCTTCTCCTTCGGGAGGCCGATGGCCTCCACCAGGTCGGGGAGCGTCTGGTAGCGGAGCGTCGTGAGCTTCAGGCGTGCGCGGATGCGCTCCACCATCTCAGCGTGCTCCGGGGTGGTGTGGTCGGCGTAGACCTCGGGCCGAGGGGTGTTCTCGTCGCCCTCGATCTCCCGGATGGCCTTGCGCGCCGCCAGGTCGAGGGACGAGCGGGACCGGGAGAAGTTGAGGTACTTGCACCCGAACACCAGGGGCGGGCACGCCGGGCGCATGTGCACCTCCCTGCCCCCGTAGTCGAACACGCGGTGCACGATGTCCTGCAGCTGCGTGCCGCGCACGATGGAGTCCTCGCAGAACACCATGCGCTGCCCGTCGATCAGCTCCCGGATGGGGATGAGCTTCATGCGCGCCACGAGGTCGCGGATGCTCTGGTCCTGGGGCATGAAGCTGCGGGGCCAGGTCGGCGTGTACTTCACGAAGGGGCGGCTGAACGGGAGGCCCGACTCCACGGCGTATCCGATGGCGTGCGAGGTTCCCGAGTCCGGGATCCCCGCCACCACGTCGGCCTCGACGTCGTCCCTCCGCGCCAGCGCCTGCCCGCACCGGTAGCGGGCCTCCTCCACGTTGATGCCCTCGTACGACGACGACGGGTAGCCGTAGTACACCCACAGGAACGCGCACACCTGCATGGCGTCGCCCGGGGGCTGCACCCGCTCCACGCCCTCGGCGGTGATGTGCACGATCTCGCCCGGGCCCACGTCACGGTCGGGCTCGTACCCGAGGTTGGGAAGCGCGCACGACTCCGAAGTGACGCACAGGGCGCCTTCCTTGCGCCCGATGACCACCGGGGTTCGCCCCAGCCGGTCCCGGCCCGCCCACAGGCCATCGTCGGTGAGGATGAGGATGGAGCACGATCCCTCGACCTGCTCCTGAGCGCTCCGGATGCCGTCGGCGAAGGATCCCTCGGCGTTGATGAGGGTGGCCACCAGCTCGGTGGGGTTGATGTACCCGTGGGCGATCTCGGCGAGATGGGTTCCCCGGCGCTTGAGCGCCGTCCGGGCCAAGGCGTCGGCGTTGTGGACCACCCCAACCGTCACCACCGCGAACGTCCCCAGGTGGGAGCTCACCAGGATGGGCTGGTCGTCGTAGTCGCTGATGACCCCGACGCCCGCAGTTCCCGACAGGCGCTTCACGTCCTCGTCGAACTTGGAGCGGAACTGGGTGTTGCGGATGTCGTGGATGAAGCGCTTGAAGGCGCCGTCGTGCGCCACCGCGAGGCCGCCGCGCTGGGTGCCCAGGTGGGATTGGTAGTCGGTGCCGAAGAACAGGTCCTGGACGCAGTCCTCCCGTGACACCACGCCGAAAAAGCCGCTCATCTATGCTCCAATCCGCTGCTGGGGGTGACAGGGTGTGGCGGGCAGGGCCGTGAATCTAGGCCAGGGCGACGGGAGCAGCCATCGGAGCGGGGGACGCTACAGCAGGGCGTTCATCCGGGTCACCAGGTCCAGGGCGTGTGCGGCCTGCACGAGCGCCACCGCCGGCCGGCCGTGGCCCGCCGCCGCCCGCGCCGCTGCGAGATCCCTGCGGACCTGTCGGACACCGGCTTCCAGACGGGTGACGTCCCTGCCTGCGTCGGCGGCCGCCTCGATCCGGACGAGGAGCGCCTCCAGGCGCGTCCCCGCGTCGCCGTGCACGTGGCGCACCAGGCTGGGGCCGAACACCCGGAGCCCCACTCGTGCCTCGAACCCCTCCAGCTTCCGCAGGGCTTCCGCCAGAGCCGCTTCGTCCCCGGCCTCCCGGGCCGCCCCCACCGCTCGGTGGAGCGCGCGGGCTTCGGCCACCAGCTTCCCGGCCGCATCGTCTCCCGCCTTCTCGCGCACCACCCGGACGGAGCGAACGAAGATGCGCTCCAGCGCGGGGACGTACCGCTCGGTGCCCACGGTTCCCGGCTCGGGCGCCAGGTCCGGGAGAACCGCGGCCAGGGGATCGCCTCCGGCCAGGTCGAAGTCGTCCTCCGGCGCGAGGGCGCCGTTCTCGGCGCACGCGGAGAGGACCAGGGCAGCCACAGGGAGCCAGAGGAACGAGGTGAGGCGACGCATGGCGGATCGCGGCAGAAGGGCGCAGGCGCCGGGGGAACCCGGCTCTTCCAGGCTAATGCCGACCCGGTCCCGGGGCCAGCCGCAGTCCGCGGTCCCCTCAGCCCCCCAGCAGCGCCAGAACCACCGAGATGGTCGCCACCGACGCGACCGTCGCCACCAGCACCGTCCGTGCCGCCACCGGGGCCGCTGCGTCGTGCCGCGCCCCGAACAGGTACACGTTCACCCCGGTGGGCATGGCGGCCATCAGGACGGCGGCATCGGCCCAGACGCCCCGCAGCCCCAGGACCGGCACGGCCACCACCCAGACGAGGAGGGGGTGGGCCACGAGCTTCAGCGCGGCCAGCGTCCAGGGTGCCGTGCCGTCGGTGCCGGCCGGGCTCCCGGCAAGGGAGGCGCCCATGGCGAAGAGGGCGCACGGCATGGCCGCGGTCGCCAGCAGCCCGGCGAGCCGGTCGAGCCATCCCGGCAGCGCCACGCTCCCCAGGTTCGCGGCGAGCCCGACCAGGATCCCCATGACGATGGGATCCTTCACCAGCGACCTGGCCAGGGTGGCGGCCTGCTCCGGCGCCGACACCCCCTCCCCACGCCCCAGGTGCACAAGCGCCAGCGTCAGCGGCATGAAGGTGGCCGAGTGGAAGGCGACGATGAGGAGGACGGGGAGCGCCGCCTCGGGTCCCAGAGCCGGAAGGGCGATCGGGATCCCCAGGAACACCGTGTTGGAGAAGGAGGACGCCATGCCGAAGATGGCCTGCTCGTGGATCGGGCGGCCGAATCCCCATCTCGCCAACGCCATCCCCAGGGCGTAGATGGTCAGGGCGGGCACGTAGAACGCCACGAGGACACTCCAGGGGATCCGCTCAGGGATCTCCATCCCCGCCATGGTCCGGAAGAGGAGCACCGGAAGGGCGAAGTTGAAGACGAAGGCCACCAGCCCCCGCACGCCCCCCGTGTCCAGGACCGAGGACCGAACCGCGACGAACCCGAGGGCGACGAGCCCGAAGACCGGAGCGACCAGATCGAGCAGGGAGGTCACCGCCCCTCCCCCTGAGGGCCTTCCCCGGCCACATTAGGGAGGTCTTTCAATGACATTCTCCGCCCCCCGATGGACGAGGACGCTGGCCCGGTCCTGTTGACCGGGCAGGCGATGGGGGAACGATGACGGAGCGGCCCCTCGGCATCAACAGCTGGCTCGTCCACGGCGGCTACCACCCCGACGCCACCGGTGCGGTCAACGTCCCGATCTACCTCAGCTCCACCTTCGCCTTCCGCGACGCCGACCACGGCGCGGCCCTCTTCGCCGGCACGGAGCAGGGCTGGATCTACACCCGCATCGGCAACCCCACGACGCACGCGCTGGAGCTGAACGCCGCCGGCCTCGAGAGGGGCGTCGGAGCCGTGGCGACGAGCTCCGGGCTGGGCGCCGTGAACACCATCTACATGGCGCTCCTGGGCGGAGGCGCCCACGTGGTGAGCACGGCGTCCGTGTACGGCCCGAGCCGGGGGCTCCTGGAGAAGCAGTACGCCCGCTTCGGCACCCAGGCCTCCTTCGTGGACTCGTCCGACCTGGACAACGTGCGCCGGGCCATGCGCCCCGAGACGCGCCTCGTGTACGTGGAGTCCCCCTCCAACCCTGCCATGCAGGTCACCGACATCGCCGGCGCGGCGGAGATCGCCCATGCGCACGGCGCGCTCCTGGCGGTGGACAACACCTTCGCGAGCCCGTACCTGCAGCTCCCCCTGGAGCTGGGCGCCGACATCGTGCTGCACTCGGTGACCAAGTACATCAACGGCCACGCCGACGTGGTGGGCGGCCTCCTCGTCGCCAAGGACCCCGCCGTCGTGAAGCGCCTCCGGGAGGTGATGATCGCGACCGGATGCAACATGGACCCCCACCAGGCCTTCCTCGTGCTGCGCGGCGTGAAGACGCTGGGGATCAGGGTGGAGCGCGCCCAGGCCGGGGCCGCTACCATCGCGCGATGGCTGGAGGCGCACCCGAAGGTGAAGAGCGTGCGCTACATCGGGCTGCCGTCCCACCCGCAGCACGAGCTGGCCCTCCGCCAGATGAAGGGGTTCGGGTCCATGATCGCCTTCGAGCTGGTCGGCGGCTTCGAAGCGGGCAAGCGGCTCATGAACCAGGTGCGCCTCGCGACGCTGGCGGTCTCGCTCGGCGGGGTGGAGACGCTCATCGAGCACCCGGCGTCCATGACCCACGCCTCCATGTCCAGGGAAGCGCGCGAGGAAGCGGGGTTCTCCGACGGCCTCGTGCGGTATTCGGTGGGGATCGAGGACGTCGAGGATCTCATCGCGGATCTGGAGCAGGCGCTGGCGAACGTGTAGGGCGAACGAACATCCGGGGGGCTTCCCTGGTATTACTCTTTGAACGGTACCGACCGGGCTGCCTCCCACCCCGGTCGGAAACCCTGACTCGGGGTCACTGCCCCGGAGGTGACACATGGTGCGGGAGATTCGACGCAGCTTCCTGGTCGGCCTGGCCCTGACGCTGGCAGCGGGATCGCTCACGGGCGTCGGGGCCCAGCAGCGCTACAGGGTGCTCGTCCCCGACCTTCTGCCCCAGGGCGCAGCCGACCAGAAGTTCGGCGAGAACGTGGCCACCCGGCTCCGCGCGCTCATCGACGACATGAACACGCACCAGTCCGTCGCCAAGCGGGACATGGAACAGGGTCTCAGGCGGCTGAGGATCGACTCCGAGAAGGTCGACTGCGCCCAGGCGAAGCAGCTGGCGACCGACGCGGACTACCCGCTGACCCTGTGCGCCACCTACGAGCAGAGCGCCGGCGGGATGGCCATCACCGCGGAGTTCGTGGACGTCCGGTCGGGCGAGTCCTTCAAGGTGAGCCCCGCCACGGTGGGCGCCACGGCGGTGGCCGAGGCGGCCCAGCACATGTTCAACGAGTTCAACAACTACATCGAGGAGATCCGCGCCTCGGCGATCTGCTCCGACTACGTGAACAGCGAGATCTGGGAGGAGGGGCTGCGGTCCTGCGGTCGCGCCGTCGAGCTCAACCCCACCGCCATCGGGCCGCGCATGCTGCTGGCCCGCATCTACCTCCAGACCGAGCGCCTCCCCGAGTCGCTGGACGAGCTCAAGCGCGTGCTGGAGATCAACCCGACGCACCAGGAATCGCTCCAGATGGCCGGCTACATCGCCTCCCAGCTGAAGCAGAGCCAGGAGGCGCTGGACTTCTACGGCCGGTACCTGGACGTCGTTCCGGGGAACTCCGCGGTGCGCACGCAGATCGCCTACCAGTTCGCCCAGGGTGGGGACCCCCGCGCCGCCATGGAGCTCATCCAGAAGGGCGTGGACCACGATGCGTCCAACCTGGAGCTCTGGGAGCAGCTCGGCGGATATGCGTTCTCGGCAGGGGCCAAGGTCAATGCCGCCCGGACGGACTCCTCCGCCGTGTCGCCGGACGCCGTGCCGCTCTTCCGCAAGGCCATCGAGGCGTTCGAGC
>JBFYZE010000183.1:0-3487 GCA_041309665.1 Gemmatimonadales bacterium
AAGGGCTCGTGGGCGTCCTCCACCGCCAGGCAGAGCACCTCGGGAACCTCGTAGGGGTGCAACGCCACAACGCGCTCGCGAAGCTCCGCCGCGCGCGCCTCGGTGGTCTTCATCACGAGGAGGATCTCGGGGTCGTGCCGGAGCTCTCCGTGCCACCGGTAGACCGAGAGGACGCCGGGCACCAGGCTCACGCAGGCCGCGAGCCCCTCTGCCACCACCGCCTCGGCGAGGGTGCGGGCCGAGGTCTCGTCGGGCGCAGTGGCGAGAACCGTGCGGACGTCGGTGGGCATGGCGCGTACGCCTAGTGCCGTCCGAAGCCGTAGGCGTTGCCGCCGTAGAGCTCCTCGATGATGTCGCGGAACCGCTCCTGGATGACCTTGCGCTTCACCTTCAGCGTGGGCGTGAGCGCGCCGTTCGCGATGCTGAACTCGTCCTCGAGGAGCGCCACCCTCTTCGGGGTCTCGAAGGAGGCGAGGCCCTTCAGCTCGCGTTTCACCTCCCCCTCCATGTGGCGCTGCACGGCGGCGTGGGACAGCAGGTCGCGCCGGTCGGACCAGGTGATCCCCTGACCCCGCGCCCATGCCTCGAGCTGGGCGAAGTCGGGCACCAAGAGCACGGAGATGAACTTCCTCCGGTCGCCGATGAGGACGGCCTGCTCCACGAAGGGGTTCCCCTTGAGACGGTTCTCGATGGGTTGGGGCGCGACGTTCTTCCCACCGGCGGTGACGATCAGGTCCTTCTTGCGGTCGGTGATGCGCAGGAAGCCGTCCTCGTCCAGCTCGCCGATGTCGCCGGTGTAGAACCAACCGTCCGCATCGATGGCCTGGGCCGTGTCCTCGGGACGGTTCCAGTACCCCTTCATCACCTGGGGGCCCCTCACGAGGATCTCGCCGTCCTCGGCGATGCGGATCTCCGTGCCCGGCACCGCCTTCCCCACCGTGCCGATGCGGAAGTGGTCCTCGGTGTTCACGTTGGTCACCGGGCTGGTCTCGGTGAGGCCGTACCCTTCCAGGATGGAGAGGCCGATGGAGTAGAAGAACCGATTGAGCTCGGGAGCCAGGGGCGCCGACCCGCTGACGAACCAGCGCATCCGCCCCCCCATGGCCGCGCGGACCTTGCTGAACACGAGGGAGTCCGCGAGCCAGAACTGCATGGCCAGATGTCCCGTGGGCATGCGGCCCGCCAGGCGCAGCTCGGCGACCCGGTCGGCCACCGCGACCGCCCAGTCGATGAGCTTCTTCTTCGCCCCCGTCGCCTGCATCACGGTGGAGTGGATCTTCTCGTACACCCGGGGCACGGCGACGGCCACGGTGGGCCGCAGGACCCGCATGTCCTCGATGGCGGTGGCCATGGCCCGGGCGTGCGTGATGGATACGCCCCGCAGGAAGAACAGGTAGTCCACCATCCGCTGCAGGATGTGCGACAGCGGCAGGAAGCTGACCGTGCTGTCCTGGGGATCGATGTAGAGTACCGTGCTCGCCGCCATCACGTTGGAGCCCACGTTGGCGTGGGTGAGCATCACGCCCTTGGGGTCGCCGGTGGTGCCGGACGTGTACAGGATGGTCGCGATGTCGTCGGGCTGTATCCTGAGCGCCCGGGCACGGAACTCCCCAGGGCCCCAAGCGGCCGCATGCGCGGCGCCCTCGGCCAGGAAGTCGGCCCAGGAGGAGACCCCGTCAGGGAGCTCCGAGGGGGGGTCGAATACCACCACCTGCACTCGGCGGCCACACTGGGCGATGGCATCCAACGCCTTGGCCATCTGCCCCTTGTCGGGCACGAAGACGATGCGCGCCCCCGAGTCCCCGAGCATATAGGCGACCTGGGGTGCGGTCAGCGTCGGGTAGATGGGCACGTCCACGACCCCCGCGCACAGGCAGCCGTAGTCGGCCAGCGCCCACTCCAGGCGGTTCGGGGACATGATGGCGACGCGCTCGCCCCTCGGGATCCCCCGCGAGTCCAGCGCGCCGGCCACGCACCTCGCGCGCGCCAGGGTCTCGTTGAAGGAGATGTACTCCACTCCCCGGGAGGGCAGGAAGCGCCCGAACGCCGGCCTGTCACCGTAGGCGTCCACGGCCTCGAAGAAGATCTCCGTGAGCGTCTTGATGACGGCGGGCCGCTCGTCGCGCACGTAGGTGGGCTTGGGCATGCGGGGCAGCTCGGGGCGGTGGGGGGGGAGAGCGGCGCCCGCTAGGCGAGCTCGACGTGGATGTCGAGCTCCAGGTCGGGCCTCAGGGTGTGGAGCACGCTGCAGTATTTCTCCCTGGAGAGCTCCACCGCACGGTCGACCTTCGGGCGGTCTTCCTCCCGCGGTCCCCGCAGCCGGTAGGTGAGGCGGATGGAGCGGAAGCGGCGCGGCGCCTCCTCCACCCGCTCCGCCTCGATGCGCACGTCCAGGGACTCGAGAGGCACCCTGGACTTCTCCAGGAGCATGCGCACGTCCACACCCATGCACCCCGCCAGGGCCAGCAGGAGTGCCTGCGTGGGGGACGGTCCGGCCTTCCCGTCGCTGTCGAGAGCGATCTCCGGACCGCCGGGCGCGCCGCCGAGGAAGACGAGGCCGTCTCCCCGCCAGCGCAGGCGGACTTCAGCGGAGGTCATGGGGCGACGACTCCAGGCTCTGTTCGTGGGCCTCGCCCCTGATCTCCGCGAGCGTGTTGCGCGCATGGGCGACGTGGTCGCTAGCCTCGGGACCGCCCGGCGCGTGGGCCAGGAATGCCTCGAGGTGCGGGATGGCCTCCTCGTGCTGCCCGGCCCGGACGAGGATGAAGGCGAGCCCGTAGTGCGCGCCCGACGCCCCGGGCTCCTTCTGGAGCACGTGCCGGTAGGTCTTGGCGGCCTCGTCGGTCATCCCGATACGCGAGTAGCAGATGGCGATCTGTTGCAGGATCAGCGTATCGCCGGGCGCCTCCTTCAGGGCGAGGCGGAACGACGTGAGCGCCTCGTGGGCCTTTCCCTCGCGCAGGAGGTCGGCGCCCTCGCGATAGTAGTCCACCCGGCGAGGGTCGTCTTCGCCGAAGAGCTTCTTCCAGAACGCCATGCGCATTGGGGATGGAGGGCTCCCGGAGGCCGCCGGGAAGCGGAGCCAGGATCACGGGAAGGTAGAGATCCGAAGGCGGTGCGCGCAACGGCCTCCGCGGCCGCTCAACCCCTTGCCGCGACGACGGTTCCGACCTCCGACGCGAGCACCTGGAGGCCGCTCCCGGCCAGGATGGCCGCCGCGTCGTCGGGTGCATTCGTGACCACGACGCGCGAAAGGGGCGCCACCACCCGCGCCGCCTCCTCCAGCCAGCGCGCTCCCAGGGCCCCGTCCACCGCCACGCCACGGAGGGTCCGGCCGAAGAAGGGGATCCCCGGGCGGGCCGCCAACCGGCTCACCCGGGGCGCCTCCGGCCAGCGGGCCATGTCCGCGTCCAGTGCCACCACCTCCACCCCCGGGATCCGTTCCGCGAGCGCGGCGGCGACCCGGGCCGCCGAACCCGCGAGGAGC
>JBFYZE010000184.1:0-6590 GCA_041309665.1 Gemmatimonadales bacterium
GCTCCTCCGGGGCCTCGAGCCCCTCGAGGGCGAGGAGGCGATGGCACGGCGCCGCCGCCACCGCCTCCCCACGGCGGCAGGCCCGGGACGCCTGTGTGAGGCGCTCGGGATCGACGGCTCCCTGGACGGGCACGATCTGTCCGCACCGCCCCTGTGCCTCGAGCCTGGCTGGGCCGTCCCCGACCCGCTCGTCAGCGCATCGGGACGCGTGGGTGTCAGGGTGGCGGCGGAGCGGCTGCTTCGTTTTTTTGTTGTGGGTTCTTCCGGGGTCTCCCGGACCTTCCATCGAACGGAGAACGCATGAGCGACCCGACCTGGGTATCGGTACTCCCACCCGTCGTGGCCATCGTGCTGGCGATATGGACACGGCAGGTCTACCTGTCCCTCTTCGGGGGGCTGGTGCTGGGCTACATGATCCTCGCGAGCTGGAACCCCGTCACCGGCCTCGGCGGCGCCATCCAGGGCACGGTGGACGTCTTCAAGGACGGGGGGAACACCAGCGTGATCATGTTCACGCTGGTGATCGGCGCCCTCATCGCGACCATCGAGTCGTCCGGGGGCGTGCGGGGCTTCGTGGAGTGGCTGGACAGGACGAACAAGGTGACCTCCAGCAGGGGTGCGCAGCTCCTCGTCTACATCGCTGCCCCCGCCGTCTTCATCGAGTCGAACATCAATGTGCTCGTGCGGGGCGCCGTGGGCCGTCCCCTCTGCGACCGATACAAGTGCTCGAGGGAGAAGCTCGCGTTCATCCTCGACTCGACCTCAGCCCCGATGTGCGTCCTTCTCCCGATGAACGCATGGGGAGCTTATGTGCTTTCCATCCTCGCGGGCCTGGGCGTGGCCGCGCCGCTGGAAGTGTTCCTGGGCTCCATCCTGCTCGACTTCTACGCCGTGATCATGATCCTCCTGGTGGGGTTCGTGATCCTGCGTGGGTGGGACATCGGCCCCATGAAGGCCGCCGAGGAGCGCACGGGAGGCGGGTTGCTGCTCTGGCCGAATGCGACGCCGCTCATCGACCAGGAGATGCTGTCGCCGAAAGTCACCGACAAGATCCCTCCGCGCGCCTGGAACATGGTGGCGCCGCTCGCGGTCATGGTCCTCTTCATGCCGCTCGGGCTCTGGGTCACCGGAGACGGCAAGATGATGTCCGGCTCGGGGACGACATCGGTGCTGTGGGCGGTCATGGCCGGCCTCGCCGCGGCCTGGCTCATGCTCCTGGCCCAGAAGGCGTACTCGGTGGACGAGCTGACGAAGATCGCGCTGAAGGGGGCCGGCGGGCTGGTGCCGCTCGCGCTGATCATGCTGCTGGCGATCGCGCTCGGGGCCATGACACGCGAGCTGGGGACGGGCGTGTACGTCGCGAGCGTCACCTCCGGGGTCCTGCCGCCCTATCTGTTCCTCCCGCTGGTGTTTCTGGTGGCGTCGGTGATCGCGTTCGCCACCGGCACGAGCTGGGGGACCTTCGCCATCATGCTTCCCATCGCGGTCCCGGCGGCGATGGCGATGGATCTGCCGCTGGCGCCTTTCGTGGCGGCGGTCCTGTCGGGCGGAGTCTTCGGGGACCACTGCTCCCCCATCTCCGACACCACCATCCTCTCGTCCATGGCCTCGGCCACGGACCACATCGATCACGTGCGCACGCAGCTGCCGTACGCTCTGATCGGAGCTGGGATCTCCACCGTGCTCTTCGCGCTGACGGGCGCGATTCTATAACTTTCTGCCCTTCCGGGGCGACGGCCCCGGGGTGGAGAACCGAGGACGCGGAGTCGGAGCTTTGGACATCATCGTGTGCGTGAAGCGGGTGCCCGACAGCGAGGCCAGGATCCGGATCGGTGAGGGTGCCGCCGCCATCGACCCCACCGGGGTCAAATACGTCATGAGCGCCTACGACGAGTACGCCGTGGAGGCGGCCCTCCGCACCAAGGAGGCCGCCGGGGCAGGAGAGGTCACCCTGGTCACCTTCGGCGACCAGGCCTCCCAGGAGACGCTGCGCGCTGGGCTCGCCATGGGCGCGGACCGGGCCGTCCTCCTCACCGGGCAGCCCACCCAGGACGGGCTGGCCACAGCCAAGGCCCTGGCGGCGGAGCTCGGTGGATCACCTGCGGCGCTCATCCTCTTCGGCGTGAAGGCCGCGGACGGGGACCAGCAGCAGGTGGGGCCCATGACCGCCACCCTCCTGGGGCTCCCCTGCGCCACCGGCGTGGGCTCGTTCGAGGTGAAGGGCGACAAGGTGGTCTGCCACCGCGAGGTGGAGGGCGGGGTGGAGGTGCTGGAGCTGCAGCTCCCCGCGGTCCTCACCATCACGAAGGGTGTGTACGATCCCCGCTACGCGTCGCTGAAGGGGATCATGGCGGCCAAGAAGAAGCCGTTGGAGCAGAAGGCGGCGGCGCCGGCCGACAGCCGCCTCACTGTGGAGAAGCTCGCTTATCCGCCCGATCGGGCGCCCGGCCGCATCGTGGGCCAGGGCCCAGACGCCGCGGCGGAGCTGGTGCGGTTGCTCAGGGAAGAGGCGAACGCGCTCTAGGCGCGTTCCTTCTCCTCTCCTCGAAAACGACGAATCAGGAGAACGACGCATGGCGGACGTGCTCGCCTTCGCGGAGCAGAGAGATGGTGAGGTCCGCGGCGCGGCTCGGGAGGCCGTGAGCGCCGCGGCACGCCTGGCTCCCGGGCTGGGTGCCCAGGTCCACGCCCTCGTCCTGGGCGCGCCGGGGATCGGCGCCGCCGCTGCGGACTTGGGGCGTTTCGGCGCGGCGGCGGTGCGCGCGGCGGAGCACCCGGCGCTGGCCGACTACAACGCCGAGGGCTACGCCGCAGTCGTCGCGGACCAGGTGCGGGCCGGCGGATACGCTGCTGTGATTTTCCCGGCTACGACGCTGGGGAAGGACCTGGCTCCGCGTGTGGCGGCTCTGCTGGACGTTCCCCTGGCCGGGGACGTCACCGGCCTGGAGGTGGAGGGGGGCGCGCTCAGGGCGCACCGGCCGGTGTATGCCGGGAGGGCCTTCGCCCAGGTGAGATGGAACGCCACCCCGGCACTCGTGACCATCCGGCCCAACGTGTTCCAGCCGGTGGAGATCCCGGCGGCGGGTGCCGTCGAGACGTTCACGCCGGTCGTGGAGCCCGGGAGCTGGAAGGTCCGCCTCGTCGAGCGGAAGGCGGCCGGGGAAGGAGCGCTGGACGTCTCCGAGGCCACGTGCGTGGTGGCCGGAGGCCGTGGGATGAAGGATCCCTCAAACTGGTTGCTCCTCGAGGCGCTCCGTGACGCCATCGGCGACGGTGCCGCGCTGGGCACGAGCCGGGCGGTGGTGGACTCGGGGTGGAGGTCCCACGCGGAGCAGGTGGGACAGACCGGGAAGACCGTGGCGCCGAAGCTCTACATCGCCGTGGGCATCTCGGGCGCCATCCAGCACCTGGCCGGGATGCGGACGTCCAAGACCATCGTGGCGGTGAACAAGGACCCGGACGCGCCCATCTTCAACGTCGCCGACTATGGCATCGTGGGAGATCTTTTCGAGGTGCTCCCCCGCCTCACGGATGAGGTGAAGGCCCTGAAGGGGAGGAGCTGATCGGGCGCCTCAGCGAGGGCGACCCCCCAGGAGCGGCACCGGGTCCACCTCCCGCCCCCAGCGCCACACCTCGAAGTGGAGGTGTGGCGCCGTCACGTTCCCCGTGCTTCCGCTCAGCCCGAGGATATCGCCTCCTCTGAGGCGGTCCCCGGCCCCGACCCGCAGCTCGGACAGGTGGGCGTACACCGTGAGCACGGAGGAGCCGTGGTCCACCCAGACCACGGTCCCGTAGCCCTGCTGGGTCCCGGCGAAGCGCACCGTTCCCGGGGACATGACGCGCACCGGCGTGCCCACGGGCACGGCCAGGTCCACGCCGCGGTGCAGGTCGGGGCGGATCCCCCTCAGCCGCAGGCCGAAGGGCGAAGTGAGGGGAGCGTCCACGGGCCAGCGCGGGATGGCGCACCCGGCGGTGATGAGCGCCGCCGCCGCGATCAGCCACCCACGGACCCTCACGGCCCCGGAGCCTCCAGCGGGGAGACGTCCGTCGCCCCGGGGGCGGCATCGAGCAGGATGACGTCCACGGACTCCCTCTCGGCCACGCCCGGCCCCGGCACGACGACGGCGAGTCCCTGGGCCGAGGCGAGGCCGCGGACCAATCCGGAGGCCTGCGGTCCGGTGGGGCGCGCCACCGCGCCGTCGGGGCCGGCCTCCAGCCGGACCCGCAGGAAGCCCGTCCGCTCTCCTCCCGCGAGCCTCTCTCCCGCGCGGCACCGGAGGTGCCTGCGGTGCACGCTGTGGTGTCCCCCCAGCCGGAGGAGGAAGGGGCGGACGAACAGCTCGAAGGTGACGAAGGCCGAGGCAGGGTTCCCGGGGAGGCCGAAGACGGGCTGCGCGCCGCCGGGGCGGGGGAGCCACCCGAAGCTGAAGGGGCTCCCCGGCCTCATGCGCACGCGCCAGAAATCCTGGCGGAAGCCCGCGCGCTCCAGGGCTCGCTTCACGAGATCCGCCTCGCCCATGGACGCGCCGCCCACCGTGACGAGGACATCGGAGCGCGAGGATCGTTCCACGGCCGCCAGGAGGGCCCCGGCGTCGTCGGGGACGATGCCGAGCACGAGCGGAACGCCGCCCGCGTCGGCGGTCTGCGCCGCGAGCATGGGCCCGTTGGACTCGGGGATCCCGCCGCCGGCCCGCACGTCGGCGTAGCGCTCGGGCCCCCTCAGCTCGTCGCCGGTGGTCAGGATGGCCACGCTGGGGCGCCGGTGCACCCCGACGCGCTCGCGCCCCAGCGCGGCCAGGACCCCGACGGTGCCCGGGTGGATGCCGTCACCGCGCCTCAGGACGAGGTCGCCTGGACGCATGTCGGCGCCCCCGGGGCGGACGTTCCCGTTCCGATCCCGGTCGTGGAGGATCAGCACCCGGCCGGAAAGGACCTCCGCGTCCGTGTCCTCCACGCGCACCACCGTGTCGGCCCCGGGCGGCAGCGGGGCGCCGGTCATGATGCGAACCGCGTCTCCCGGGCCCACGGCCGCGGCGGGCCCCGCTCCGGCATGGGTGAGGGCCCGGACCCGGAAGGCCACCGGCGACGACGGGCCGGCGCCGGCCACGTCCTCCCCGCGGACGGCGTATCCGTCCATGGCCGCGTTGTCCCAGGGGGGGAGGGTGACCTCCGAGCGGACGTCCTCGGCGAGGGCGCGGCCCAGGCTTTCGGCCAGCGGGACGTCCTCGCGGGGGAGTGGCTCGCAGCCCTCCAGGATGCGCCGCAGGGCGGCGGCGGGCTCGAGCCAGTCGGCGGAGCGCTCCTCGAACGCCGGCTCCCGGAGTGTCAAAGGTGCCTCAGTAGCGATAGGCCACGGAGAGGGAGAGGTGCCGGCCGCTGGTCCACTCCTTCCGCTCCACGTTCGCGAAGCCTCGCTCCGCCTCGGTGAAGCCGGGAGGGGTTCCGATCTTCCAGAGGGAGAAGATGGCGTCGCCCCGCACGGCGAGGCGGTCCGTGAGAACGTACCTGAGCCCCGTCCCCACGGTGCCGAGGAAGGTCGTGCCGAACTCGAAGCGATCGCCGCTGGCCAGCTGCTCGTCCAGCGGCGCGTCGCCGCCGATGCCGAAGGCGATGCCGCCGCCCGTGAAGAGGACCGGCTGGAAGCCATGCCAGGTCCGGTCCCCGGTGAGGGTGAAGCGGAGGCGGGCGTCGGCGGTGGCGATGCGCTGGTCGCCCTCACCGATCTTGAGGTCGCCCACCACCTTCGCAGGGTTGATGATGTCCCGGGTCCCCGAGATGACCCCGGTGGCCACCTCGAAGCCCAGGGGCCCGGAGAGGTCGATGCCCCAGCGGGCCCCCACGCTCATTCCCCCCCCGGGCCCGAAGCCGAAGCGCCCCGTGGAGACCGACGACGTGCCGACGAACAGAGCGGCTTCCTGTCGGGTATCCACGAACCGGTAAGGGGATGGGATGCTCTGGGCCGAGGCCGGCGAGTCCACGGCGGCGCACAGGCAGGCTACGACCAGGCCGAGCAGGTTCTTTCGGACAGCCATGGAGCGACGGTGCTCCTCTCGGGTTGCGTTGCGATTGACGGTCCCCCACCCCCCGGGCAGATTCAGGCCCGAGCCGCGTCTCCGGACGCGAGGGTGCGGATGGCTTCCTTGGTACTCTCTCGAAGCGGGATCGTTTCAGCCCCCATGGTATCGCCTCTGGGCGCGATGCGCGCCCTGCTCTTCGTGGCCCTGTGCTCGGCATGGGCCGGCTCCCCCGGATCGGCCCAGTCCACGGCGCGGGCCCGTGCCGCCGAGAACGTCCGGCGCGAGCCCAACGGGGACGTGGTCGCCCGGGTGGAGGAGGGGGCGACCATGGCCGTGGTGGGCCGGCGCGACCGCTGGCTCGAGGTGGACGTGGAGGCGTGGGTGTGGGAGCGTTCCCTCCAGGCGACGGACCGGGAGGGTTTCGACCTGGTGGTGTCGGAGCCGCAGGGCGAGAACCTGAGGGACGCGCCTTCCGGGAACGTGGTGGGGCGGGTCGGGCGCGGCACGCTCCTGAGCCGGGTCGAGCGCCGTCCCGGCTGGATCAAGGTCCGCCGGCGCGGCACCGACGCCGGC
>JBFYZE010000185.1:0-6854 GCA_041309665.1 Gemmatimonadales bacterium
GCTCCTCCAGGTAATTGGGGTCCCGATGGTGGCCCTTGCGCCCCTCGAAGACGAGCTTGGCCTCCCGGTGGTACGTTTCCCGGTCCCCCCAGTAGTTGCGCTCGGGCTCGCGGGGCCGGGGCGACGTGTACATCAGGCCGCACCGGCACCGTACGATTCCGATGGAGCCATACTCCTGCGCCAGCTCCGTGGCATCCGAAGCGCCGCAGTAGGGGCAGGGGACGGACTCCACGTCGTCGGGCCCGTAGTAGGCTCTCTGGGTTCCGCCCCGCTCGTAGTCGGACACGGCCATCGTCGTCGTCCCCGGTTCAGGCCCGCGCCAGTTCGTGACGGTAGAGATCCTCGAGGTCCCGGGAAAGGCGATCCACCGAGAACTCGCTCAGCACCCTGGTCCGCAGGCCCGGCTCCAACCCCGCGCCGCACGCCGTCTCGAGAATGGCCTGCGCCCAGGCATCGGCGCCGGCTTCCCGGGGGAGGACCGTGCCCGTGCCAAGGGAGGTGAGCACCTCTCCCACCCCACCCACGTCGCGGACCACCGTCCGCACCCCCGCCGCCAGCGCCTCCAGGATGGCGACGGGCGTCCCCTCGTCGTGGGAGGGGAGGGCCACCACGTCCAGCGCCGCGTAGACCTCCGCCAGGTCGCGCCGCCATCCGAGCCAGAGGACCCGGTCGGCCAAGCCAAGGCGGGAGGCGAGCGCCTTCAGCTCGCCCTCGCGCTCGCCCGAGCCGACGACGACGCCCAGGAGCGTACGCGTTCCATCCGCTGCGATGGCCTCCAGGAACAGCTCGTGGTTCTTGATGGGCACCAGCCGCCCCACGATCCCCACCGCCCGGGCCGCAGGCGGAATCCCCAGCTCCGCCCGCGCCCGCGCGCGCGCCCCTGGGCTCCGGTCCACGGCTGCGAAGCGCTCCAGCTCCAGGCCGAGGGGGATCACGGCGAACTTGTCCCGCGGCGCCACCCGCAGCACCTCGGCCATCTCCTGGGCCTGGCGCCGCGTGAGCACCACGAGCCGGCTCGTGCCGCGGGCCAGCTGGCGCTCGATCTCCAGGAAGAGGCGGGTCTTCCAGGGCGAGAAGTACGCCCCGCCCAGCACATGGCCGTGGAAGGTGTGGACCCGGACCGGCACGCCGGCCAGGATGGCGGCCAGCCGCCCCAGGGTCCCCGCCTTGGCGGTATGGGTATGGACCACCGTGGGGCGCTCGCGGCGGAAGAGCAGCCAGAGGGCCAGCACCGACCGCAGGTCGTCCACGGCGCTGATCTCCCGGGACATCTCGGGGAGGAGCGTGACCTCCACACCGCGCTCCGCCGCGTAGTAGCTCATGTCCCCTTCCGAGGGCGGGACCGAGCCGGCGATGAGACGGGTGCGCCAGGGACCGCCGTTCAGCACCCGGGTCGCATTCACCACGTGCATGGCGGGACCGCCCACGTTCAGCCGGGCGATGACGCGGTGGATGAGCACGGGGGGCCTGGTCGCGCCCTCAGGCATCACGGCCCCCCGGCGCCTCCGCCTCCATCACGCCCGCGCGGCGGAGCGCATGTGCGCGGCGGTGGCGTCGATGATCTGGTCGAGGGTGTGCTCGGCCGTCCACCCGATGAGGCCACGGATCCTGGCGGTGTCGGGCTGGCGCCGCTCCATGTCCTCGAAGCCTTCGCCGTAGGCCACGTCGTAGGAGATGATCTCGATCGGCGAGGTCGAGCCGAGCCGCTCCTTCACCTTCTCGGCCAGCCCGAGGATGGTGATCTCTTGCTCGGATCCGATGTTGAAGGGGTGGCCCCACGCCCGGTCCTCGGCCAGGAGCCCCATCACGGCCCTCACCGTGTCGTGCACCATGCAGAAGCAGCGGCGCTGCTCGCCGGTGCCGTACACCTGGATGGGCTCTCCGCGCAGCGCCTGACCCACGAAGTTGGGGAGCACCATCCCCCACTCCCCCGTCTGCCTGGGGCCCACGGTGTTGAAGAAGCGGCCCAGGATCACCGGGAGCCCGCGCTCGTGGTGGTAGGCCAGGGCCAGGAACTCGTCCAGCGCCTTCGTGCATGCGTACGCCCACCGTCGGTGGGTCGTGCTCCCCATGATGCGGTCCTTCTCCTCGTGGAGCTTCTCCCCGGCCTTCCCGTAGATCTCGGACGTGGAGGCGACGAACAGGGGCTTCCCGTGGCGGTCGCAGCACTCCAGCACGATCTCGGTGCCCCGCACGTTCGTGGTGATGGTCTCCACCGGGCTCTCGATGATCTTGCGTACCCCCACCGCCGCGGCCAGGTGCACCACCTGGTCCACCTCGGTCACCATGACGTTCATGAGGGGCCAGTTCTTGATGGACTCCACGTGCACGTGGAGCCGGGGGTGGGTCCGCACCGCGTTCAGGTTGGCGAGGAAGCCCGTGGACAGGTCGTCCACGACGTAGACGTCGTCGCCCCGCTCCAGTAGGCGCTCGACCAGGTGGGATCCGATGAAGCCGGCGCCGCCGGTCACGAGAATGCGCATGGGAACGGTCCCTGTGGTGGAATGGCGTGGCAATCGTGGAAAGCTACGCCGCCCCGGCCCGGCCCGCGACGGTCACGAGGCGTACAACTCCGCCCATCGGTCCGCCACCGTGGCGACGTCGTAGGCCTGGGCCTCCTCGGCCGAGCGCCGGGCCGTCCGGACCCTGAGCGCCTCGTCGCGCACGAGCTCGAGGACATCCCGGGCGAAACGCTCGGCGGGCGCGGTGGTGACCGCCGGGTACCGGCCCGCCCCGGCATCCCCTTCGGAAGCCACCCAGCGCACCACGGGAAGCCCCAGGGCCATGGCCTCCACCGCCCCGCGGCACCACCCCGGCCACTGCCCGGCGTCCAACACCGCCTCCGCCGCCCGGAGGGCAGTCTCGCGGGGTGTGGCGTCCCCGAGGAAGACCACCGAGTCCTCCAGCCTCAGGTCCTCCGCCCGCCAGCGCACCGCCCCCTCCTCGGGGCCCCGGCCGTGGACGAACAGGCGGAGGATCGGCATCTCGGTGCGGGCCAGGGCGAAGCCCTCCAGGAGCCTGGACATCCTGGCCCCGTCCCGGAAGTCGGAGAAGCAGAGCACGGCCCGATGCCCTTCGGACATCCCCAGGTGGATGCGTGCCTCCCGGCTCCGCACGCGGAGAATCCGGTCGCGGACCCGTCCGAGGTCCACACACTCGGGGACCACAGGCACGTCGTCCAGTCGGAAGCGCTCCGCCACGGCGCCTCTCGCGCCCTCGTCGGAGGCGAAGACCCTGCGCCCGGGGCGGTGTGCGGCCCGGCGCTCCACCCAGGCCTGCAGGCGCTCCTCCACCGTGCGCGGCTCCGGCGGAAAGCCCCGCACCCAACGGTAGACCCTGGCTCCCGTGGGCGCGGCGAGCTGGGCCACCGCCCCGGACCAGGGCTGAAAGGTGTGCAGGATCTCGCACCTGAGCCCTCTCAGAAGGTGGGCCAGGCGGGGCACGGCCAGCACCGCCCCCACGGCTCCCGTGAGCTCCAGCCGGTGCACCGTGACCCGCATCTCCCGGATGCGCGAGCCCAGGGACCCACGGGGGCCCAGGGACACCACCCGGGGCTCATAGCGGGACCTGGGGATGCGGCCCAGGAGCGTGGCCACCTGATCCCCCACCTCGTTCTCCTCCAGGGAGTCGAGGACATAGAAGAGCCGGGGACGGTTCATGGCTTGGGGGGGCGTGCCGGGAGCGTGGGGATGGGGATGGAGAAGGGTGGTGCAGGAAGCCCCGCGCCGCAACATTTCCAGGCGTCCGCCGCCGCCGCCCGGGGCAGCGGGCCGCCTCCGTCCCCCGGGCCCCCGTTCCCTCCGCCCCTCACCGGCCTTGAGCACCCTCGTCACCGGAGCCGCCGGCTTCATCGGGTCCCATCTCTCCGAGGCCCTCGTGGCCCGCGGTGAGGATGTCGTGTGCCTCGACAGCTTCGACCCGTACTACGATCCGGCCGTGAAGGAGCGCAACCTCGCCGGCCTCCGTGCCTCGGGCCGGTTCGTGGAGGTCCGCGGCGACATCCGCGACCCGGAGGCGTGGCGCGCGCTGCCCGAGGGCGTGGGCGCGGTGGTGCACCTGGCGGCCCGGGCGGGCGTGCGCCCCTCCATCGAGGAGCCTTCGCTCTACTCGGACGTGAACGTCACCGGCACCCAGCGCGTGCTGGATTTCGTCGCCGACCGGGGGATCGGCGCCGTGGTCTTCGCCTCGTCGTCGTCGGTCTACGGGAACAGCCCCACGGTCCCGTTCCGCGAATCGGATCCGGTCTACGACCCCATCTCTCCCTACGCCGCCACCAAGCTCGCCGGCGAGCTCCTCTGCCGTACTGCCCGCAACCTCACCGGGGTCTCGGTGGTGGCCGCGCGCCTCTTCACGGTCTACGGGCCGCGGCAGCGCCCCGACCTGGCCATCCACAAGTTCTCGCGGTTGATGCGCGCGGGGCGCGCCGTGCCCCGGTTCGGAGACGGGACCACGGCCCGGGATTACACGTACGTGGACGACCTGGTGGCAGGGCTGCTGGCCTCCCTGGCGCTGGTGCGCTCACGGCCCGGAGTCTTCGAGGTGGTGAACCTGGGGAGCGACCATCCGGTGACGCTCAACAAGCTCATCGCCGTCGTGGGCGAGGCGCTGGGGGTGGAGCCCCGCATCGAGCAGCTCCCGCCCCAGCCCGGTGACGTGGAGCGGACCTGGGCGGACATCTCCCACGCCCGCGCCCTCCTGGGCTACGCGCCGCAGACGCCGTTCAGGGACGGGATCCGGCGGTTCGTGGATTGGCTGGAGTAGCGGTGCTTCCCGGATGACGGCGCCTGTCCGATTCCCGGGTCCGGCCTTACGGACCACGACGCCACGGCCCTTTGCGCGCAGCGATACCCTGTGGACCCCGACGTTTCGTGCACTTGGAGCGCTGCCTGGCCTCTTCTCGCCCCCAGATCCCAGGAAGGGTTGAGGCATGATGCGCCGGGCCCTCGCGAAACTGCGTCTGGCGCGCAGCCTGGGGCTTTCGGCCTGGGCGGCCATGGCTCTGGCCGGGGTAGTCCGGAGGCTGGCGCGCGGCGTGGGGTGGGATCGGTGGTCCGAACTCAACGCGTTCTTCGACACGCTTCTCGACCGCGGCGGCATCTGCTCGCAACGCGGCTCACGGGTGCGTGCGGTCCAGCACCTGGAGCGTCTCGGCGTTCCCATGGAGGCCGAACTCCGTCCCGGGACCAGCGACTTCGCCACCTGGGTCCAGATCGCGGGCGCGGAGGAATACGCCGTGGTGGTGGATCTGCTGAGGAGCCATGGACGGAGTCCGGTTCGCACGATCGTGGACGCGGGCGCCAACATCGGACTTGCGTCGCTGTATCTTGCCGCCGCGTTCCCTGACTCCCGCATCCTCGCCGTGGAGCCGGACCCGGACAACTTCCGGATGCTGGTATCGAACGTCCGCCCTTTGGGGGAGCGGATCGAGTGCATCCAAGCGGCCTATTGGCCAACGGAGGAACGCTTGGAACTCGACCCCGAGCCGTTCCGCGACGACCGGGAGTGGTCCCGGACGGTGCGGCCTGCCGCGTCCGTGCCCGGAGCCGGCACCCCCGGCACCGTGCCCGTGGTCACGCCCTCCGCAGCCGAGGCCCGGCTCGGCGGGCAGGGAGTGGATCTCCTCAAGATGGACATCGAGGGCGCCGAGGCTGAGTTCTTCCGCGACCCCGTCCGGAGGCAGCAGCTCTTGTCCAGAGTGGGAGCCGTTGCGGTCGAAGTCCACGCGGAGCGCTTCGATCCCGTCGAAGCGGTGTTCGCCCTCGACGAGGCCGGCTTCTTCGTGTTCCCCGGCCGTGAGATCCTGGTCGGCCTACGGCGGACTCGCCTCGCCGAGCCAGGCGTCAGGCCCCCGCCCGCAGCCACGTCTCCAGCGTGAGCAGTGCCCACAGCGCGGGCCCGTGATCCGCACGGCCGAGTCCACCCGGTTCAGGGACGGGATCCGGAGGTTCGTGGAGTGGCTGGAGTAGCGGGAGGGGGCGTATCCAGCCCCAACTCCTCCGCGACGTCGGCCTGGCAGCAGAGGTAGTTCCAACCCCCGGGCAGGGACTGGATTCCGGCCACCGGAACCGGGCCCGCGCTCTCGTGGATGTGGAAGTACCGATAGCCGTGCGGCTGTAGGAGTGCCGCGAGCGCCGCGGCCGCCTCTCCGGGGAGGACCTCCACGACGAGGGTGGGGCGCACGTCACCGAGGAGGGTGTCGAGCCCTCGGACCACCGCGGCCTCGTGGCCCTCCACGTCCACCTTGATCAGGACGGGGGGCTCCGGCGCGGAGCCGAGCAGGGACTCCAGCCGGAGGGTTCGGACCTGCGCCTTCGCCACGGGCAGGTCTCCCGCGTGCCCCGCCTCGAGCGAAGCGGACAAGGGGTTGTCACCGGCGGGCACGATGAGCTCCGCGACGCCGTCCCGGTCGCTTGCCGCCGCGAGCACCGCTTCCACGCGGTCGCCGTTGAGACGACAGTTCCCGCGGAGCCGCTCGAAGCACCGCTCGACAGGCTCCACGGCCAGAACCCTGGCCCGTGGGTTCACGGCGCGGGCCGCGAGGGCGAAGACCCCCGTGTTCGCGCCCACGTCGACCACGGTGGAGGCCCGGGCGGCCAGGCGGAGCCAGAGCCGGAGCGTCGCGGGCTCCCATCCGCCCTCCAGCCCACGCCAGTACAGCTCGTTCTCGATCTGATTCCCATAGTGTCGCAGGCGGAAGCTCCCGTCACCGGCGCGGATCGTGAAAACACCGTGGAAGTGGAGGCGGCGGAAGACCGGCTCGGGGAGGCGGGCGTACCGGCGGAGCGGCTCGAGGAGGAGCCGCTTCGCCGGCATCACGTCCCAGAGGCGTCCCAGGGACGCTTCGAGAAGCTTCA
>JBFYZE010000186.1:0-4794 GCA_041309665.1 Gemmatimonadales bacterium
GCGCTCGTAGTCTGCGAACGCGAGCTTCACGAGCTCGGTGTGGCTCCCGGCATTGAAGGCGATGAACTCGTCCTCCCGGAGGTGGGCGTCCGCGAACGTCTCCATGCCCCAGAGGTTCCCGAAGGGTGGCATGGCCCCCACCTCGCACTTGGGGAAGAGGTCGCCGAACTCCTTCTCCGACGCGAGCTCGACCTCCTTCGCTCCTGTCACGTCACGGAGCCGGTGGGCGCTCACCTTGTCCGGAGCCGGCAGCACCACCATGGCCAGCTTCCCGTCGAGCTTGACCATGACGGTCTTCGCCAGCTCCTTGCCCGGCACATGGGCCGAAGCGGCGATCTCCTGGGCGGTGAAGGCGGGTGAATGGGTCACCGTCACGTACCTGACGTGGTTCTCTTCGAGGTACTTACGCAGTCGCTCGACCGGCATGGGGCACCTCCTGCCCGGAGTTCTTCCTCTTCCCCCATGCTACCCTCCGCCCCGGCGCGTCCTCCATAGGGAATCGGCTGACGGCCGTGTGGGGGAAAAGCTGAAGGCCCGGTCGTACCGCACGGCGGCCTCCCCGGCGTGGGCATGCATGTCTATGAACCCGCCGGGGCCGGCCGGCGGCCCGCGAGCCGCTCCCATGAAAGCGAAACGCCTCCGTCCGGGAGGGCGGAGGCGTTTCGGACTTCGGCTCGGGACGTCGCGTCAGCGCGCCTTCTTGCGCTTCTTCGGCTTCCGAGCCTGGTTGGGATGCTCCAGATGGGCCCACGTCTCACCGCGCCGGAGCATATACACCGTGGACGGGGACACGCCCATGCGACGGGCCCACTCGGCGCCCGGGGTTCCCCACCGGTCGGCGTCCTCGTTCCAGTCGTCCAGGATCTTGCGGGCCTGGGCTTCGGTGAGCTCGGCGTGGGGGGAGTTGGATCCCCTCAGCCACACGTTCGATCCATACCAGCGGTCCACCCTCTGCACCGGACCACCCAGCTTCCGCCCCGTGTGCCCCAGGCAGTAATGGCGCACCTGGTCCACGGAGAAGGAGGAGTACATGCGGGCGATCTCGGCGTATAGGTAGCCCTCCTCGGCCAGCCTCCGCCACTTCAGGACGAGACCGGCATCAGGTTTGGGCATAATCACCCTCCTGGGGGATTGTTTGATCGCGCCTTCACTTCGCCATGGAATATACATTCCATTCCCCTGACCTGTCTCCCCATTGGCAGATTCGGCGCGCGGGGGGCCGAAGTGCCTCAGCGCGACCACGTCCTCCGCGTCATCGAGCAGTCGGAGCGGCGCTCGCCTCGCCCCCCCCGCCCGCATCCTCGGCCGCCAGGAGGACCCGGGGGCGCTCCACGACGAGCTGGCGAGGGTCGCCGGACATGCCGGGTTCGATCCGGAGCGGCTCCGGGCGGTCTCGGAGGACACCCTGCACCTGCGGCTGTCGCCCACCGGAGAGGTGGAGCCTGCGCGTTGCTGGCTCATGGCCGAGCTCCTCTACCCGGACGGGCTGCAGGCGCTGGCTGAGGAGCGCGCAGCGGACGCGCACGCGAGCCGGGACGGGGGCTAGGGCCGCAGGCGGTGCGCGAACCTCTGGCGGAACTTCGCCACCTTCGGCGCCACCACCGCCTGGCAGTAGGGCTGGTAGGGGTTCCTGCGGAAGTACTCGCTGTGATGGTCCTCCGCCGGCCAGAACGTGTCGAGAGCGGCCACCTCGGTGACGATGGGCGCGTCCCAGATCGCCTGTGCCCCGAGCTCGGCCACGGCGGCCAGCACCTCGGCGCGCTGCCCTTCCGAGTGATGGAAGATCACCGAGCGGTACTGGGTACCCACGTCGTGCCCCTGCCTGTCACGGGTCGTGGGGTCGTGAATGGCGAAGAAGATCTCCAGCACGTCCCGGTAGGAAACGACCGCGGGGTCGAACGCCACCTGCACCACCTCCGCGTGTCCGGTGGCGCCGCCGCAAACCTGCTCGTACGTGGGGTCGGGCACCGTGCCGCCGGCGTAGCCGGAGCGCACCGACGCCACGCCCTCCACACGCTCGTACACCGCCTCGAGGCACCAGAAGCAGCCGCCCCCCAGCGTCGCCAGCTCGAGTCCCGCTCCGTCCGCCATGCCCATCTCCGAGGTTCGTGCCCTTCCAGGATCCGATGGATGTCCGGGACCCGAACCCCCGGGGGCCGGCGGCGTTCCCCTGCGTCAGCGGCCGCCGCGCCTCACCATCGCCACCACCGCCAGCACGGCGAACAGGGCCAGGACGACCGCCACCATGGGCACCGTACCCTGGGGCATCCGGCCCTGGTTCGCAGCCAGGAGCACGAACAGACCCCCCGCGACGAGGGCCGCCGCCACGCCGACGGCGATGCGGAGGTCCGGGGAGCCCTTCCTGGAGGAGTTCTCCACCGCCATGCGGACGGCCGCGCGCACCTCCGGACCCGTCACTGCGGGATGGTGCCTCTCGTACTCCTCGATGACGCGCCCCAGGAGCCCGGCGAGCTCCCTGGTGCGGGGCGAGGGCGGGGGGGCGGGGGGCGGGATGAACGGCACGTAGAGCATTTCGACCTCCTCTCCCTCGGAATACGATCCGGGTTCCGGCGTTCTTCAACCGCCGGAGGCGCCGGAGGACAAGGGCGTTGCGGCGCCGGCCGCGGCCGGCGAACATGGCCCTTTCACCCGCGCGGAGGATCCATGGAGACGGTGCGTTACTGGGTCGGCGTGCTCCTCGTGGTGAGCCTGCCCCCCGCCATCCTCTGGTGGTTCGTTGTGCACCCGTTCATCGGCTTCTGGCGGCGTCTCGGGGCGCGGCCGGCCATGTGGACGGTCAGCCTGCTCATGGGCGTGCTCATCCTCGCCCTGGTGCCGCTGAGGGACACCCTTCTGGGACGTGACCTGGGGACGAGCCCGCCGTTGGTCGGGTTGGCCGCCGTCGCCATGGTGGCGGGGGCGGCTCTGGGGCTCTGGCGCCGGAGGTACCTCACCCGGCGGATGCTCACGGGGATGAACGAGCTCGAGGAAGACGCCGCCACCCTGCTCACCGACGGCCCCTACGCCCTCGTCCGCCACCCCCGCTACGTGGAGGTGGCTATCTTCACCTTCGCCTACGCGGCGTTCGCCAACCACGTGGGTACCTGGGTGGTGGCCGCGCTCGCGGTCCCCTTCCTGCACGCGGTGGTCCTGATGGAGGAACGCGAGCTGGCCGAGCGCTTCGGCGCGGCGTGGGAGACGTACCGCGCGAGGGTTCCCCGCTACCTCCCCCGCCGGCGCTGAGCCTGCCCCGGCGGAGGCGTGCGAAAGGCGCATCCGGCCACCACCCGGACTCCGCTCACGCGCGCGCCGAGGCCAGCACGTCGGAGATGATCGCGAGCGCCGCGTCCACGTCGGCCGGCCCCACGTCCAGGTGCATCACCGCGCGCACCCCGTGGTGCCCGCCGGGCAACATGTGCAGCCCCCGCTCGTAGCACGCCTCCACGAACGCGTTGGCGCTCATGGCGGTCACCTCGTAGCGGACGATGTTGGACTGCACGCGCTCCAGGTCCACGCGCAGGCCGTCCATCTCCGCCACGGCCTCGGCGAAGCGGCGGGCTTCGCGGTGGTCGTCGGCGAGCCGGGCGCGGTGGTGCTCGAGTGCATGCAGGGCGCCCGCGGCGATGATCCCCGCCTGGCGCACGCCCCCGCCGTACATCTTCCGGTAGCGCCGGGCCTTCTCGATGAACTTCCTGCTCCCCACCAGAGCCGACCCCACCGGTGCCCCGAGCCCCTTGCTGAAGCAGACGCTCACCGAGTCGAAGGGCTCGGCGATCGTCGCCTCGGGAATGCCCATGGCGACGGCCGCGTGCCAGATGCGCGCTCCGTCCATGTGCATGGCGAGGCCGTTCTCCCGCGCCGCCCGAGCCACGTCCCGGATGGCGTCCAGGGGCCACACCCCTCCCCCGCCCGCGTTGTGGGTGTCCTCGATGCAAACCACGCGCGGCAACGGCGAGTGGTGTGGGACCTGGAACGGGTGCGCCACGCCCACCGCGGCGCGCACGTCGTCGCCGCCGAAGACGCCGAAGCGTCCCTGCACGCGCCACACGGTGACCCCGGCGAGAGCCGCGGCCGCGCCGCCCTCGTTGATCACCATGTGGGAGGCGCCGTCCATGATGGCCATGTCGCCGGGATCGGTGTGGGTCTTCAGCCCCACCTGGTTCGACATGGTCCCGGAGGGAACGTAGAGCGCATCCTCCTTGCCCAGGATCTCGGCGGTGCGGGCCTCCAACGCCTCGACGGTGGGATCCTCCTGGTACACGTCGTCGCCCACGGGGGCGGCGGCCATGGCCTCTCGCATCGCCGGCGTGGGCTTGGTGACGGTGTCGCTTCGCAGATCGATCACGGACGTTCCTCCTGGAAACGTGCGGGAGGCTCCTTCGGGCACAGGACGGAGACTGCCGTCGAACCCGAAGGCGCGCAACCGAGGAGCTTGACCCCGGGAATTGGGTGAACAACCTTGGTCCGCGTTGGCAACCGGGCCGAGTCCGACATCGCGCAGGGCACCAGGAGCCCTGCTTCATTCAGGAGTTGACCATGAATCGCAGATCTTCCGCGTTCGCCCTTCTCGTCGCCGCATCTCTGGTGGGCGCCTGTGGCGGCGGGGAGCCCCAGGAGGAGGCGCAGCCCCAGGTATCCGACGAGGCCGAGCAGGCGGCGCTGGACGAGGCCAGCCCCCTCCTCACACCCGCGGCGCTCACCGAGACCGCGCCCGAGACCTACCGCGTGCGCTTCGAGACGTCGGTGGGTGCCATTGTGGTGCAGGTGAATCGGGCCTGGTCGCCCAACGGCGCC
>JBFYZE010000187.1:0-13081 GCA_041309665.1 Gemmatimonadales bacterium
CGTGCGCGGGGGCGCCGGCGGGCCCGGCATGGCTCGCGCTCCAGCGCGCCTGCGCTGCCCTGGGCTGGGCAGGCGTGGCGCTGACCATGGCCGGAGCTTTCGCGCTCCTGGCGTACCGCCTGACCGACCGGACCATGAAGCAGGCGACGACCCCCGGAGACCTCTTCAACCTTGCGCTCTTCGTCGTCGCGCCGGGGCTGCTGGCCGCGGGCGCCTGGCTCCGGCCGGCCGGATCGCCCGACCTCCTGGCCGCGGTCACGGGGCTCCTGCGCTGGGACACGTCGCTCCCCATCCCGGGGCTGCTCGGCGCCGGGCTCTTGGCGTGCGCGGCGCTGGCCGCCTACATCCCGACGACCCACATGTCCCACTTCATCGGGAAGTACTTCACCTACCACTCGGTGCGCTGGGACGACGCCCCGTTGGCGGACCGCTCCCGGATGATGGCCGCCATCGCCACCCAGCTGACCTGGCGCCCCACCTGGAGCGCTTCCCATATGGGGGCCGACGGCAAGCGCACCTGGGCCGACGTGGCGTCCTCCAACCCGGCCCGCGAGCCATGAGCGGGACCCTCGACCGGGGCGCCCCCCGCTCCTCGGGCCGCCCCCTCTCCCCGGGCGACCTCGCGCGCCGGGATCCTGCGGCGCTCGTGCAGATCGATCTGCCGGCGCTCCCCGCGCTCGGGCCCGGGACGCCCCCGTCCGAGCGTCCCCGCGCACCCCGCAAGACAAGCGACCAGCCGCAATTCGACCTCGACGGCACGCGCGCCCTGCAGCTCCCCACGCCCCAGACGCCGGAGGAGGAGCGCGCCCTCGTCGAGGCGTTCCTGTCCGGCCTGGAGAAGCTCTTCGGCCGGGAGGACAACTGGGAGTTCCTGCAGCCGCTCGTTCTGAGCATGGAGCACTGCGCCCACTGCGAGACGTGCGCCGACGCGTGCCACATCTACGAGGCCAGCGGCCGGGCCGACATCTACCGCCCCACGTACCGATCCGAGGTGCTCCGCCGCCTCTATTTCGAGCACGTGAAGGGTGGCGGTCTCCTGTCCGCGTGGAAGCACGGCACGGTCGAGTTGAACTGGCCGCTGGTCGCCCGACTGGCAGAGCTGGCGTACCGGTGCAACCTGTGCCGGCGGTGCGCGCAGGTCTGCCCGCTCGGCGTGGACAACGGCCTCGTGGCCCACGAGATCCGGAAGCTCTTCAGCCAGGAGATGGGGATCGCCGCCAAGGAGCTCCACGCTTCGGGCTCCATGCTCCAGATGCGCGTCGGCTCCTCCACGGGGATGAACGCCGCAGTGGTGAAGGAGAACGTCGAGTTCATCGACGAGGACACGGCGGAGCGAGCGGGCATCCCGGTCGAGACGCCCTGGGACGTGGAGGGCGCGGACATCCTCCTCGTCCACAACGCCGGGGAGATCCTGGCGTGGCCCGAGAACCCCGGCGCCTTCGCGGTCATCCTGAACGCCGCCGGCGTGTCGTGGACCATGTCCTCGGAGGTGGCGGGCTACGACTCCGTGAACTACGGCGTCTGGTACGACGACGCCCAGATGGCGCGCGTCGCCCTGATGCACGCCGAGGTCGCCCGCAAGCTGGGGGTGAAGAAGATCGTCGTGGGCGAGTGCGGCCACGCGCACAAGGCGCTCATGGTCATCGCCGACCGCATCCTCACCGGTGACCTGGCCATCCCCCGGGAGAGCTTCCTCACGGTGCTCCGGGACATCGTCGTGGGCGGGCGCCTGAAGCTGGATCCGAGCCGCAACGACTTCCCGGTGACGCTCCACGACCCGTGCAACTACGTCCGGCTCATGGGCATCGTGGAGCCCCAGCGGGAGATCATCCGGGCGGTGTGCCCGCAGTTCCGGGAGATGACACCCCACGGCGTGGACAACTACTGCTGCGGCGGGGGGAGCGGCTTCGCCATCATGAGCGGCCACACCTTCCCCCAGTGGCGCGCCGAGGTCTCGGGGCGGAAGAAGGTCCAGCAGATCCTCGCGGCCTTCGACGACTGCCTGGATCCCGAGACGCCGAAGTACGTGTGCGCCCCGTGCAGCAACTGCAAGGGGCAGATCCGCGACATGCTTGCGTACCACGACATCTGGGCGCGGCACCGCATCCTCTACGGCGGTCTTGTCGAGCTGGTCGTCAACGCCATGGCCGACGTCGCGCCCGGCTTCATCGAGTGGGAGTGGCGTTGAGCCGACGCCCCGGCGGCAGGCCTCCGGAGCCCGTGCGGAAGGCGCCCCGGCGGCTGAGGCGCGGGCCCTCTATCGGGCGCCCTTGTGCCGCCCGAGGCGACGGGCGAGACTACCTCCGTGCCCGTCTCGCGTCGGCATGGCCGACGCCTCTCCCCTCCCGTCGGCGCACCGTGAGCTTGACTTTGAGCGCGCTGCCAGGACGCAGCGCACCTCGCCTCGTTGCACATGAGAGGAATTGAGCAATGGCCAGCCGCAAGAGCAGTACTCCCAAGCCTCCCACCAAGAACAAGAAGCTGCTCGCCTGGGTGGACGAGATGGTGGCGCTGTGCAAGCCGGACAAGGTCGAATGGGCCACCGGCTCACAGGCCGAATACGACCGGTGGATCAAGATCGGGCTGAAGTCGGGGACGTTCATCCAGCTCAACCCGGAGAAGCGGCCAAACTGCGTCCTCACGCGCTCCCACCCCTCCGACGTGGCCCGCGTCGAGGAGCGGACCTTCATCTGCTCCGAGAAGGAGGAAGACGCCGGGCCGACGAACCACTGGGCCCCGCCCGACGAGATGCGCGCGATCATGAAGCGCTGCTTCAACGGCTCCATGCGCGGGCGCACCATGTACGTGCTCCCCTTCAGCATGGGCCCCCTCGGGTCGCCCATCGCCAAGATCGGCATCGAGATCACCGATAGCGTGTACGTCGCGACCAACATGCGGACCATGACGCGCCTTGGCTCGAAGGTCCTCGACGTCCTCGGCGATGGCGCCTTCATCCCCTGCATGCACTCCGTGGGCGCTCCGCTGAAGCCGGGACAGCAGGACGTGGCCTGGCCGTGCGAGGGCGACATCAGCCGCAAGTACATCGTCCACTTCCCCGAGACGTACGAGATCTGGTCGTACGGCTCGGGCTACGGTGGCAACGCGCTCCTGGGCAAGAAGTGCCTGGCGCTCCGCATCGCCTCGGCCATGGCCCGCGACGAGGGCTGGATGGCCGAGCACATGCTCATCGTGGGGATCCAGCCCCCGAAGGGCGAGAAGACCTACGTTGCCGCCGCCTTCCCGAGCGCCTGCGGGAAGACCAACCTGGCCATGATCCTGCCCCCCAAGGCCTTCAAGGGGTGGACGGCCTCGACGGTGGGCGACGACATCGCGTGGATCAAGCCGGGCCCCGACGGGCGCCTGCGCGCCATCAACCCGGAGGCCGGGTTCTTCGGCGTGGCTCCCGGCACGAACATGCAATCGAACCCCACCGCCATGCTCACGATGCGGACGAACAGCATCTTCACGAACGTGGCGCTGACCGACGACGGCGACGTCTGGTGGGAGGGCCTCACGGACACGCCGCCGGCGCACCTCATCGACTGGCAAGGTAACGATTGGACCCCCGGCTGCGGCCGGCTCGCCGCGCACGCGAACTCCCGCTTCACCGCACCGGCCGGCCAGTGCCCGACCATCGACCCGAGGTGGGAGGACCCGGCCGGCGTGCCCATCAGCGCGTTCGTGTTCGGCGGCCGGATGAGCAAGGACATGCCGCTCGTGTACCAGGCGTTCAACTGGGCGCACGGCGTCTATCTCGCCGCGACCATGGGCTCTGAGGCCACCGCCGCCGCCATCGGCCAGGCGGCCATGCGCCGCGACCCGATGGCCATGCTGCCCTTCTGCGGCTACAACATGGCCGACTACTGGGCGCACTGGCTGAAGATGGGCCGACGCGTGACCAAGCCTCCGCTCATCTTCCGCGTCAACTGGTTCCGGAAGGACGAGAACGGGAAGTTCATGTGGCCCGGCTTCGGCGACAACCTGCGGGTGCTGAAGTGGATCGTGGAGCGTGCGACCGGCAAGGGGAACGCCGTGGAGAGCCCCGTCGGCTGGATGCCCACCTACGACGACCTCACCTGGGATGGCCTGAAGTTCCCCGCGGAGAAGTTCCACGACCTGATGTCGGTGGGCCGGGACGCGGGGTTGAAGGAGGTGCGCCAGCACGACGAGCTCTTCGACAGCTTCCGCGACCACCTGCCGAAGGAGTTCGTCTTCGAGCGCGAGATGCTGCGCACCCGCCTGAACCGCTCCCCGGCGCAGTGGAACCTGCCGCACGAAGGCTGAGGATGGCGCCCTGGCAGGGGTCCGCCCTTCGGGTGGGCCCTCGCCCGGCAGGGCCTGACCAGGCACGGGGTGCAGACGGGGACTCCCGTCCGCACCCCGTTTCTCCTACCGTGCTGTCGGGCTGGAGTCAGGATCGAACACAGCAGCCGCTGGTCGGCTTTCCAGATATGAGGAGAACACCATGAAGGTCACGGTGATCGGTGCGAAGGGGCACGTGGGCACGTATCTCGTCCCCCTGCTCGTGGAGTGCGGACACGAGGTCACCGCCGTCTCCCGTGGCCGGCGTGAGCCGTACACGCCGCATGCGGCGTGGGCGAGCGTCCGCTCGCTCTTCGTGGACCGTGCCGCCGAGGAGGAGCGTGGCACCTTCGGCGAGACCATCGCGGCGCTGGAGCCGGACGCGGTCGTCGACCTGATCTGCTTCACCCCGAAGAGCCAGGAGTTGCTCATCCGGGCGCTGCGCGGGCGGGCCAACCACCTCCTCGTGTGCGGCACCGCCTGGACGCACGGGCACCCCACGTGCGTTCCCGCCCGCGA
Source organism: Gemmatimonadales bacterium (assembly GCA_041309665.1). Classification (GTDB taxonomy): domain Bacteria; phylum Gemmatimonadota; class Gemmatimonadetes; order Longimicrobiales; family Gaopeijiaceae; genus SZUA-318. Next base: position 4,822 of record JBFYZE010000187.1, read on the forward strand.
GTGCGATCCCCGGCACCCCTTCGGCGAGTACGGCATCAACAAGCTCGCCATGGAGCGCCAGCTCGAGGCCGAGACCCGCCGCGGCGGCCTGGCAGGCACCACCCTCCACCCCGGCCACATCGTGGGCGTGGGGTGGACGCCGCTGAACCCGGAGGGGCACTTCGACCCCGACGTGTTCCGCCGGATCTCCAAGGGGGAGGAGATCCTTCTTCCGAACCTGGGGATGGAGACGGTGCACCACGTCCACGCCGAGGACGTGGCGCGGCTGTTCGCCTGCTGCCTGAGCAATTGGGGACAGTCGGTGGGCGAGGCCTTCCACGCCACGTCCGAGCGGGCCATGACGCTGCGCGGCTACGCCGAGGCCATGTACCGGTGGTTCGGCCAGGAGCCGCGCATCCAGTTCGTGCCCTGGGAGGTGTGGAAGGGGCAGCGCCCCGGCCAGCAGGTGCGCTACACCTGGGACCACGTCGCCCACAGCCCGAACTGCAGCATGGAGAAGGCCCGGCGCCTCCTCGGCTTCGAGCCGCGGTGGTCGTCGCTCGCCGCCGTCCAGCAGGCCGTGGCCTGGCTGCGGGAGAGGGATTTCAAGGTGTAGGCGGCTCAGCGCGCCCCACCTGCCCTCCCATCGCGTACCCGCCCCCGAGCCAGGAGGCCTCATGCCCGAGCTCCACCGCCGTCGCAGCCTCCGTGCCCTCGGCCTCCTCTTCTCCCTCCTCCTCGCCCTCCCCGGCGCCGCAGGGGCGCAGGCGCGCCAGCCGACGTCATCCTGGGACGAGGCCTTGGCCCGTTTCGCCGGCGAGCTGGCCAGGCAGGTGGCGGAGGACGGAGTCGGAGGGATCTCGGCGGGGGTGGCCCTCGACGGAGACCTGGTGTGGGCCCGGGGCTTCGGATGGGCCGACCGCGACCGGAAGATCCCCATGGGTGCATCCGCCGTATCCCGCGTGGGATCCATCTCGAAGTCGGTGACCGCCGTGGTGCTCATGCGCCTGGTGGATCAGGGTGTGGTCTCCCTGGACGATCCGGTGGAGCGTCACCTCCCGGAGATCCGGAGGCTCGCGGACGCGAAGCCCGGGGCTCCGCCCGTGACGCTCCGGCTGCTCGCCAGCCACACCTCCGGGCTCATGCGGGAGCCCCGGCTGGATGAGGCGGCGTCGGGGCCCCTGGACGGGTGGGAGGAGAAGGTGCTGGCGTCCATCCCCGCCACCGCCTTCGAGCACGCCCCGGGGGAGCGCTACCAGTACTCCAACATCGGGTTCGGCATACTCGGGCTCGCCCTCTCCCGCGCCGCGAAGCGCCCGTTCATGGATCTGGTGGAGGAAGAGGTGTTCCGACCCCTGGGGATGACGGGGTCCACCTTCGCCGTGGACGCGGAGTTGGCGCCGCGCCTGGCCGCGGGCTACCAGAACGGCCGGGACGGCACCCTCGACGCGGCCACGCCCGAGCGCGAGCACGCCGGGCGGGGGTACAAGGTCCCCAACGGAGGCGTCTACTCCACCGTCGCCGACCTCGGGCGCCTCGCCGGCGCGGTGAGTGGGACGCCGGGCCTCGGGATCCTCTCCCCGGAGGCCCGCGCCGAGATGCTCCGGGTGCAGACGCCGGAAGATCCCCACCGCGGCTACGGGATCGGCTTCTCCGTCGAAATCGCTGACGACGGCCGACGCCTGGCCTCCCACGGCGGGTCGGTGTCGGGGTACACCGCCCACCTGGCCTTCGACCCCGAAGCCCGGGTGGCAGTGGTTCTGCTGCGGAACTACGCCAACGGCGCCACCAACCTGGGGGCCGCGGCCACGGCGCTCGTGCGGGAGCTGACGAGGTAGGCGGGAGGCGCCGGCCCAGGCATCCCCGAGTGGGCCCGGGCCCGCCGGCCGGGTGGCGGACCTCTCCCCGGTTTCCCTAGCTTACGGCGTCACCCGACGCTCGGGCGCTCCCCTCCCTCGCGCCCCCTCCCCCTGCGGTCGGGCAGGTTTTCACGCGCCCCAGGAGTATCCCATGTCGGCATCCGAAGGCGGATCTCGCGACGGCAGCAGCGGCCTGTCGCGGCGAGGCTTCCTCTCCTCGCTGGGGGCGAGCGCGGTCACGGTCGCGCTCCCCGTGCCCCTCCCCGCGGCCCCTCCCCCTCCGCAGGTCGTTCCACCGGGGGAGGTCACCCGCGTGGTGCTGAAGATCAACGGGCGGGCCTACCCGGTGCTCGTCGAGCCCCGCTGGTCCCTGGTCCACGTGCTGCGCGAGGTGCTCGGCCTCACCGCGGCCAAGGAGGGATGCGGCCGCGGGGAGTGCGGTGCCTGCACCGTCCTGGCCGACGGCGAGCCCCGCTATGCGTGCCTCACGCTGGCCGTGGAAGCGGAGGGCATGGAGATCACGACCCTCGAGGGGCTCATGGACGGCGAGGAGCTGGGGCCGACCCAGCAGGCCTTCGCCGACGCCGACGGCTTCCAGTGCGGCTACTGCACGCCGGGCCAGATCATGGCGGCCGAGGGGCTGCTGCTCACCAACCCCCAGCCCACCCCCGAGCAGGTGCGCAAGGCCCTGAGCGGCAACCTGTGCCGCTGCGGCGCCTACGTGAACATCTTCGCAGCCGTCGAGCGCGCCGCAGAGCTGCGCAAGGGCGCAGGAGGTGACGTATGAAGCGCGATGAGCCGCACCGCTACTGGGTGGAGGAGCACGAGCTCGAGACGCCCGAGCCCCAGCAGACGCCGGAGCCGTGGGACGACACGCGCGTCGTGGGCACCCGCCGGCCGAGGGTGGACGCCTACGAGCGCGTGAGCGGATCCGCCCGGTACCCGTCCGACGTCATCCTCCCGGGGATGATCTTCGGCGCCATCCTGCGCTGCCCGCACCCCCACGCCCGGGTCCGCAGCGTGGACGTGAGCGCCGCGCAGGCGCTCCCCGGGGTGCGCGCGGTGATCTCGGCGTTCACCCCGCTCTCCGGAGCCCTGAGCGCCCATGAGAAGCTGATCCGGGAGACGCTCTTCCCCGCCCTCTGCCGATACGAGGGCGAGGACGTGGCGGCGGTCGCCGCCGACACGCCCTACATCGCCAGGGACGCGCTCCGCGCCATCGTGGTGGACTACGAGCCGCTCCCCTTCGTGTCGGACGAGCGCGACGCCCTCGCCGCGAATGCGCCCCCGGTCCGCCCGGATGGGAATCGGGTCGCCGCCCCTGCGGTGTACGAGCGGGGCAGCGTCGAGGCCGGCTTCGCCGAGGCGGACGCGGTGGTGGAAGGGGAGTACCGCACCGAGTGCGAGTTCCACGCTCCCCTCGAGCCCCACGGATGCGTGGCCGCGTGGGACGGCGACAGCCTCACGGTCCACGAGTCCACCCAGGGTGTCTTCCCGGTGCAGAACGGCCTCGCGGCGGCGCTGGGCATCCCGCTCTCGAAGGTGCGCGTGATCGGGAGCTACATGGGCGGGGGCTTCGGCTCCAAGCTCAGCCTGGGGAAGTACACCACCCAGGCCGCGCTCCTGGCCAAGGTGTCCGCCCGTCCGGTGAAGCTGTTCCTCACGCGGGAGGAGACCTTCCTGGCCGCGGGGAACCGCCCGCCGGCGAACATGCGCGTGAAGATCGGCGCGAAGCGCGACGGCACGCTCACGGCCATCGAGTACGAGGCCACCGGCACCGGCGGAGCCTTCCAGGCCGGCGGCACGTCGGGGCTCGACTTCATCGTCCGGGATCTCTACACGTGCCCCAACGTGCACTCCGAGCTCCAGGACATCTTCATCAACGCCGGGCCCGCCCGCGCCATGAGGGCCCCCGGGCATCCGCAGTGCGCCTGGGCCGTCGAGCAGACCATGGACCTGCTCGCCGGGAAGCTCGGCATGGACCCCATCGAGCTCCGGCTGAAGAACATACCCACCGTGAGCCAGAGCCGCGGCGACATCCCCTACACCACCACGGGCCTGGCCGAGTGCCTCCGCAGGGGTGCCGAGGCGTTCGGGTGGACCGCGGCCCGGGCGCGTGCGAAGGAGTCCACGGGCCCTGTGCGCCGGGGCGTGGGCGTGGCCGCCGGGATGTGGAGCTCGGGAGGGGGCGGCCCGCCGTCCACCGCCATCGTGAAGGTGTTCGCCGACGGCAGCGTCAACCTCAACCTGGGCGCCTCGGACCTCGGGACGGGCACCAAGACGGTCATGGCCATGATCGTCGCCGAGGAGCTGTGGGTGGACCCGGACTCGATCCAGATCGAGCACGCCGACACCGGCACGACCCAGTACGCGTCCGCCAGCGGCGGCAGCAAGACCGTCCCCACGGAGTCGCCCGCCGTCCGGGCCGCCGCGCTGGAGGTGAAGAGCCAGATCCTCGCGCTGGCGGCGGCGCAGCTCGGGGTGGAGGCGGCGACCCTCGAGCTCCGGGAGGGCAAGGTCGTGACCGCCTCCGGTGCCCCCCAGGAGGTCAGGCTCGCCGAGCTCCGCGAGCTGCGCCGCGCCGGCGTCGTGGTGGGCGTCGGCTACCGGGGCCCCAACCCGCAGGGGAAGGCGGTGAACCCCTTCGCCGCGCACTTCTGCGAGGTCCAGGTGGACACGCGCAGCGGCGAGGTGGAGATCCTCCGCTTCCTCGCGGTGCAGGACTCGGGTCGGGTGATGAACCGCACCACGTACGAGAACCAGGTGCGGGGCGGCGTGGTGATGGGGATCGGCCTCGGGACCACCGAGCGGCGCATCCTGGACCGCGGCCGCACCGGGCTCCTCGTGAACCGGGGGTGGGTGGACTACCGGATTCCGACTGCGCTGGACGTGCCGCCCGTCCTCGAGGTGCTCCCGGTGGACCTGCACGACAAGGAATGCAATCACACGGGCGCCAAGGGGATCGGCGAGCCGGCCACCATCCCGACGGCGCCGGCCATCGCCAACGCCGTCTTCCACGCCACGGGCGTGCGCATCACCGGCTCGCCCATCACGCCGGCGAAGGTCGTGGACGCCCTCACGGCCCAGCGCAGGGGGGACTGAGCCATGTTGAAGAATTTCTCCTACGTACGGGCCACGTCGGTGGACGAAGCCGTGGAGCAGCTGCGCGCGGCCGGCGCCCGTGTGCACGCGGGCGGCACCGACCTCATCGGCTGCCTCCGCGACGGCGTGTTCGACGCCGAGCGCGTCGTGAGCATCGGCGCCGTCAAGGGGCTCGAAGGCATCCGGGAGCAGTCCGGGGGAGGCCTGAGGATCGGCGCCCTCACCCGGCTGTCGGAGGTCGCCGCCAGCGCCGTCGTCACGGAGCGCTACGCGGCGCTGGCGCGGGCAGCTTCCGAGGTGGGCACCCCCCAGCTCCGCAATCAGGGGACGCTGGGCGGCAACATCTGCCAGCACAGCCGCTGCGCATACTACCGCGGCCCCTTCCCCTGCCGCCGCAAGGGCGGGGCGAGCTGCTTCGCCGAGGTGGGGAACAACGAGACGCACGCGATCTTCGGAGGCGGGCGCTGCTACATGGTGCACCCGTCCGACACCGCGCCGGCGCTGATGGCGCTGAACGCCTCCGTCGTCGTCCAGGGCCCGCGCGGGACGCGCACCGTCCCGCTCGACCGGTTCTTCGTCCTGCCGGAGGTGGACCCGACCCGAGACACCGTCCTGGAGCAGGGCGAGCTCGTGACCGAGGTGCTCCTGCCGCCCCCGGGCACGGGGCTCCGCAGCTCGTACCGGAAGGTGCGGGCGAGGAGGTCCTGGGACTTCGCCCTGGCCGGCGTCGCGCTTGCCGTCCGGAAGGATGCCGCCGGCACCGTGTCGGAGGCGCGCGTGGTGTTCAGCGGCGTGGCGCCGGCACCCTGGCGCTCCACGGCCACCGAGCGTGTGATCACCGGCCAGCGCCTCACCGAGGACGTGGCGCAGCGCGCGGCGGAAGCCGCCGTGGCCGAGGCCGATCCCATGCCGGACAACTTCTACAAGGTGGACCTCCTGCGGGGCATCGTCGCCCAGGAGCTGGCCGCTCTGGCATGAGGCAGGGGCGGGAGGCGGCGCGGGCCGCCTCCCGTCAGCGCCGCACCCGCATGAACGGGCTCATCGTGGCCACCTTCCCGGCCCACGCCAGCTCCAGGCCGGTCCGTCCCATCGCCACGTCCCCAATGACCTGGAGCGCCGGCAGCACCGGAGTCTTCCCTGCGAGGCCCAGGAGGCGCTCGTCGTAGCCGCTCACCAGGCCCACGCGATACCCCAGCCCCCGCTCCACCGCCCCGCCCTCGGAGCGGACGACGGAACGCTCGATGCCGGCAGCGAACGCGCGATCCCCGAACGAGTTGACGAAGGTGGCCCCGTAGAGGCCCCGCCACCCCACCGCCACCAGCCAGTTGGCGTCCACGCCCCCGCGCAGGCGATGCAGGTGGGTGGTCCACATGCCCACGTGCAGGCGGACTCCCCTCGCCCCACCACCCTCGGCGTCCGCCGCCTGAGCGGAGCCCGCCGCCGGCAGGGCAAGCGACAGGAGAACGAGAAGGGCGCCGAGATTGGGCGTCATGGGGGGCTCGGTGAGCGGATGCCGTTGGGAGGCCCTACCCCCCCGCGGGCCTCAGGGTCCGTCGCGTTGCCCGCGGTGATGTGGCGCCCCTTACGCCGCGCTCCCCGCACGCACATCGTTGACCGTCCCACCCAACCAGAAGAGGATCATGCTCTCCGGCCCCGAGCTCCTGTTCGTCGCCCTCGCCGCCGTCGGCGCCGGCCTCGTGAACGCCCTCGCCGGCGGGGGCACGCTCATCACCTTTCCGGCGCTCCTGGCGGTGGGCGTCCCCGCCGTCGCCGCCAACATCACGAACACGGTGGCGCTCACCCCGGGATACCTGGGCGCCACCTTCGCCCAGGCCCGGGACCTGGCCGGGCAGCGCGCCCGCCTCTGGTTCCTCCTGCCGGCGGCGGCGATGGGGGGCGTGGCGGGCGGGCTCCTCCTCCTCCACACCTCGGAGCGGACGTTCCGGGGGCTCGTCCCCTGGCTCATCCTCCTGGCATCGGGACTCCTGGCGGCGCAGAAGCCGGTGAAGGGCTGGGTGCAGCGACGCCTGTCTAGGGCGGGCTCCGGCCCGCACCGTCACCGCGAGGCGCTGGCCCTCGTGCCCATCGCCGCGGCCGCCGTGTACGGCGGCTACTTCGGCGCCGGCCTCAGCGTCATCCTGCTCGCGGTGCTCGCCCTGGCCCTGGACGACACCCTCACCCGCCTGAACGCGCTCAAGCAGTCGCTTGCGTTCGCGACCAACACCGCCGCCGCGGTGCTCTTCGTCTTCTCGGGCCAGACACTGTGGCTCGTGGCGGGAGTCATGGCCGTGGGCGCCGTGGCGGGAGGCGTGCTGGGCGGGCGCCTGGCGAGCCGGGTGGAGCCGGAGACGCTGCGCTGGGCGGTCGTCTGCATCGGCACGGTGATCGGCATCCTCTACCTCCTGGGCTGAGCGCGGGAGCGCTGCCCGCCCCTGCGAGGCGGGGTCAGCGGTTCGGGGACCCCAGCCGGCTGATCCCCAGGAGGGCGAGGGCGGAAACGGGGAGCGGGAAGAGGCTGGCCCAGCCGGGCCCCAGGGCCCGCTCCAGGAGGGCCGTGCCCCCCTCCCCGAGGACGCCGGCCAGCACCGTCCCCCCACCCAGGCTCCCCAACACAGCGCACCCACCGCCCAGCACCACGGCCCAGAGGGCACCCGAGGACGTCACCCCCAGGCGCTCCCGCCAGAAGCTGGCCAGGGTGGGAAGGACCACGCCTCCCACGAACACCGTATACGCAAGGAGCAGGGAGGCGATGATCCCCTGGTGGAACGCGGAGATGCTCCATGCGACCGCCCCCACGGCCACCACCAGGACGCGGGTGAGCGTGAGCTGCCGGTCGGGGCAGAGCCTCGTCGGGCCTCCTCCCCCGAGCGCACCGTTCACCAGCGGGCTCACCACGTTGCGGGAGAGGATGGTCGCGGCCGAGATGAGCGTGGTGTCCGCCGACGACATGATGGCGCCGAGGAGCCCGGCCACGATGAGCCCCTTCAGCCCCGCCGGCGCCAAAGCCATCACCGCCTCGGGGAGCGCGCCCTCGGGTCGCAACCCCGGGAAGCACGCCCGGATGAGGATCCCCAGGAGGGCGAGGCCGAACGAGAGCACGACGACCATCCCGGCGGCCGTCAGGGCGGCCCGCCGGGCCGCGTTCTCGTCCCTCGCGCACAGGACCCTGGAGTAGATGTCCGGGCCCACCAGGTAGGGGAGGCCCACGATGAGGGGGTAGAACACCAGGACCTGGTACCACCCGAAGTCCGGCGACACGGGAAAGGCCAGGAAGCCGGACGGGAGTTCCGCGAGGGCGTTCTCCCCGCCCAGCACGGAGC
>JBFYZE010000188.1:0-6944 GCA_041309665.1 Gemmatimonadales bacterium
GGCGCTCCCGCCCAGGCGCCCGGTCACCCAGAGCTCGTCGCCGGGCCGGGCGCCGGCCCGGGACACGGGCGCGTCGGCACGCCCGACAACCGTCAGATCCAGGACCAGGGGCCCGGGAGAGCGGGAAAGGTCCCCTCCCAGCACGGACGCGCCCACCTGCGCGGCGGCGGCGCGCACGCCCCGCTGCACCGCCTCCACGTCCAGCCCCGCATCCCGTGGGAAGCCCATGGACACGAGGATCCCCACCGGCTCGGCGGCCATGGCGGCCAGGTCCGAGAGCGCCGCCGCGGCAGCCCGCCAGCCCACCTCCTCGTCACTGATCCAGCCCCTGCGGTAATGGATGCCCTCCACGGTCAGGTCGGTGCTGAGCACCCACCCTCCCTGCAGGACCGCGGCGTCGTCGCCAGGCCCCAGGAGCACGGCGGGGTGCAGCCCCCCGCCCTCCCTGAGGAACCGGCGTATGAGATCGAACTCGCCGCCCGGCCCCAGCGACACCTGCCGGTCCATCTCCGACGCAGCCACCGGGCTACCGAGCCGGGTCGAGGTCGAGGAGCACGAAGGGGAGCTCCAAGTCCGACGCGCCCGCACCCCGCTCGGAGAGCGCCTGGGGAAGCCAGCGGACCACGTCCCCTGGGGTCAGCGCCCTGCCCAGCCCGGCTACGGCGGCGGCGCGGCCGGTGAGGTAGAGGCCCACGGCGCCGGCGTCCCTGGGGCCGCACCCCTGGGCGGCCAAGCTGCCGCACACGCCGGTCAGTACGTCGCCCATCCCCGCCACGGCCAGGTCCGACGAGCCCTGGAGATCCACCAGGACCGGCTCCCCCGGGGCGGCCACGAGGGACGGAGCGCCCTTCAGGACCACCGCGCAGCCGAAGGCGATGGCCGCGGCCCGGGCCACGGCCACCCTCCCGCCCTCCGCGCCCGGGAGGAGGCGCCCCATCTCGCCCGGATGGGGCGTGACCAGGACCCGTCGCCCCCGGAAGGCATCGGCGGCGGGACGGGGGCGCCCCGCGGCCAGGAGGTTGAGCGCGTCGGCGTCCGCCACCAGCGGGGGCCCCGGAACCGCCAGCACCCGCTCGAGGAGGGCCTCGGCGCTCCCGTCCGTCCCGAGCCCCGGGCCCACGGCGACCGCCGAGGCGTGCGCCAGAGCGTCCTCCAGGGCCCTTCCCTCTTCCGGGTCCACGAAGATGGCCTCGGGGACGGCGGACTGGAGCACGGTCCGGTTCGACGGGTGGGACGCCACCTGGACGAGCCCGGCGCCGGCGCGGAAGGCCGCCCGGACGGCCAGCACCGCGGCGCCCGCCATCCCCGGCCGCCCCGCAACCACCAAGAGGCGGCCCACGGCGTTCTTGTGCGTGTCCAGGCCCCGCCCGGGAAGGTGCTCCTGGGTCCACGCGGGCGTCACCGCCCAGGCGCCGGCGTCGCCGGCGCTCATGGGCGGGAAGCCGATCTCCACCGCCACCACGCGCCCGGCGCGGGCCCGGCCCGGGTGGAGGAGGACGCCCACCTTGGGGGCCCCGAAGGAGACGGTGACGTCGGCCCGGACCGCCTCCCCCGCCACCTCACCGGTGCCCGCGTCCACGCCGGAGGGGACGTCCAGGGCCAACACCGGGCGCCCCGAGTGGTTGATGCGGCGGATGGCCCCGGCCTGACGCGGCCGGGGCTCCCCCAGGGCCCCGGTTCCCAGGATGCCGTCCACGAGCACCGCCGCCGGCGAGAGCTGCGCGGCCCAGTGCGCGCCCGACGTCAGCGAGCGGTCGTCCACGCACCGCACCGGCCAGCCGTGGGTCAGCGCCTCCGGGGATGCGCGTTCGGCCACGAACACGGCGGTTACGTCGCGGCCCCAGGCGGCGAGGGTACGCAGGAGCACGAGGGCGTCGCCACCGTTGTTTCCCGAGCCCACGAGCCCCACCACCGGCCCCGTGGGGAAGAAGCGCTGGAGCACCTGGGCCGCGGAGCGCCCAGCGTTCTCCATGAGAACGCTCTGCGGCACGCCAAGAGCCTCGATGGCGCGGCGGTCGAAGGCGGCGGCTTCCTCCCCGGTGGGGACGGCTACGTGCGCGCGGCCGAAGGGCCGCAGCAAGGGAAGCTGGGGGGTCACGGACGCCTCCGCGCGGCGCGCGCCGGGACTGGGACCCGCCCCCTGAGGACGGGCCCTGGAGGAGCTATTTGTAGCTCTGGCCGATGGTCCGGCCGAAGGTCACTTCGCCGTTGTCGATGCGGATGTTGAACCCGCACTCGGGGTTCGAGCACACCCAGGCCTTGTAGCGGATCGGCGCCCCATCCCGTCCATAGTCCGAGAGCGGCAGTAAGATGCCCGTCTCGCACTTCAGGCACTTCGGGAACCCGCTTGCTTCCACCATGTCCATCCCCTCCCATGGGCGTAGCGACCAACCGAGTCGCAGGCGTACCCGGCCGGGCCGGGCAGGTTCTTCGTGCGGGCCCGGGGACACCCCGGGTCCCCCTTCCTCAGGATCGAGCCGCCCAGGGGTAGTTCAGCTCGAACGCCTCTTCGAAATCGAACACGCCGTGGAAGTCCTCCAGCCGGTCCCCGTCCTGCTTGACGAGGAGCCCCTGCTCCACGAGCGCGAACACCACGCACCCCACGTCCTCGGTGGCGTGGATCCCCCAGTGCCCCAGGACCGAGCGCGCTATGGGCCCGTACCGCTCCAGGGCCAGGTCACGCACGCCCAACGCCAGCTCGCGGCCGGTGATGTGGCGGGGCTCGTCGAGGCGCTGGAGCACGGAATGGAGCGCCGCCAGCACGAAGGCGTACGCCTTCGCGTGGAAGCGCGGATCCCGCTCCTGGAGCTGGTCCAGGATGTCCTCGGCGAACTGCAGGTCGGTCATGGGCCAAATGTGACATGCGTCGGCCCCGATCCGCCAGGGCTCGCAAGAGCCCCGGGCGCCGCAGCGCGGCGCCCGGGAGAGCCCGCGACTACTCCGCTTCCGCGAACTCCCGGTAGAGGGGGAACGCGGCGCACAGATCCTGCACCTGGGCGCGCACCCGGGCGATCCCGGCCTGGTCGGCGGGGGCCGCCAGGACCTGGGCGATCCACGCCGCGATGCGCTCCATCTCCGGCTCCCTCATCCCTCGCGTGGTGAGGGCCGGGGTACCGATGCGCAGCCCCGAGGTGACGAAGGGCGAGCGCGTCTCCCCGGGGACTGTGTTCTTGTTCACCGTGATCCCCGCGGCCTCCAGCGCCGCCTCGGCATCCTTCCCCGAGAGCTCGGGGTGGCTGGGGCGCAGGTCCACCAGCATGAGGTGGTTGTCCGTGCCCCCGCTCACCAGCTTGAAGCCCCGCTCGACCAGCCCCCCGCTCAGCGCCTTCGCGTTGGCGACGACCTGGGCGGAGTACTCCTTGAACTCGGGGCGCAGCGCCTCCAGGAGGGCCACCGCCTTCGCCGCGATGACGTGCATGAGCGGCCCACCCTGCATGAACGGGAAGACCGTCTTGTCGATGGCCTTGGCGTGCTGCTCCTTGCACAGCACCAGCCCGCCCCGCGGGCCCCGCAGCGTCTTGTGCGTGGTGGTGGTGACCACGTCGGAGCAAGGCACGGGCGACGGATGGTGTCCCGTCGCCACCAGCCCCGCGATGTGGGCCATGTCCACGAGCAGGAGCGCCCCCACCTCCCGGGCGATGTCCGAGAAGGCCGGGAAGTCGATGATCCTGGGATACGCGCTGGCTCCGGCCACGATCATCTTGGGCCGCTCGGCCCGGGCCTGCTCGCGCAGCGCGTCGTAGTCGATGAGGCCGTCGGTCTCGCCCACCCCGTAGCTCACCACCTTGAAGATCCGCCCGCTGAAGTTCACCGGCGAGCCGTGCGTGAGGTGGCCGCCGTGGCTGAGGCTCATCCCAAGGATCTTGTCCCCGGGCTCGAGGAAGGCGAAGTACGCCGCCATGTTCGCCTGGGCCCCGGAGTGGGGCTGGGCGTTGGCATGGTCCGCGCCGAAGAGCTTCTTCGCCCGCTCGCGCGCCAGGTCCTCGGCCACGTCCACGTACTCGCAGCCACCGTAGTAGCGCTTCGAGGGGAGCCCCTCGGCGTACTTGTTGGTCATCACCGAGCCCATGGCCTCGAGCACGGCGCGCGACACGAAGTTCTCGGACGCGATGAGCTCCAGGCCCTCGGACTGGCGGCGCGCCTCTGCGACGATGGCGCCGAAGATCTGCGGATCCGTCCCCTTCAGATGATCCATCATGGCGTGTGCCCCTTGAGTGCGATCAGACGAACGTGCGCTGCAGTTGGCGGGCTTCCATGATTCGGGTCTCCGCCACCTTGTCGGCCGCGGCGCTGGTGGGAATGCCCTCGCTCCTGGCCCGCTCGAAGATGCGCAGCAGGGTGTTGTAGATGTCCCCGGCCTTGCGCATGCTGCGATCCGACGACCAGTCGTGCATCTCGCCGTAGACGTTGATGAGCCCGCCGGCGTTGACCACGTAGTCGGGGGCGTACAGGATCCCCTTCTTGTCGAGCAGCTCGCCGTGATGGGAGCGCCCGAGCACGTTGTTCGCCGCGCCTGCCAGGATGTCGAACTTGAAGTTGGGGATGGTCTCGTCGTTCGCGACGGCACCCAGGGCGCAGGGCGCGAAGATGTCCGCCTTCACGTCGTAGATGGCATCGCCTTCCACGACCTGGGCGCCGAACTCCTCCACCGCCCGGGCCACCCGGTCCTTGTCGATGTCGCAGACGGTGAGCTCCGCGCCCTCCTCCGCCAGGTCCTTGCACAGGTAGTAGCCCACGTGCCCCACGCCCTGCACGGCGACGTGCTTGCCCTCGAGGGAGTCGGAGCCGTAGCGGAAGTGGGCGCAGGCCTTGATCCCCATGTACACGCCGTACGCGGTCACCGGCGAGGGATCCCCGGAGCGGCCCAGCATCCCCACGACGTGTTCCGTCTCCATGGCCACGAACTCCATGTCGTCGGGGGACGTGCCCACGTCCTCGGCGGTGATGTAGCGGCCCGCGAGCGACTCCACGGCGCGGCCATGGGCTCGGAAGATCATCTCCCGGTCCTTGGTCTTGTTGTCGCCGATGATCACCGACTTCCCGCCGCCCAGGTTCAGGCCGGTCACGGCGGCCTTGTAGGTCATCCCCCGCGCCAGGCGGAGCGCATCCTCGATGGCGTCGACCTCCGAGGCGTAGTTCCAGAAGCGGGTTCCGCCCAGCGCGGGGCCCATGGTGGTGTCGTGGATCGCGATGATCCCTCTGTAGCCGAACAGCGGCTCGTTCCAGAATACGAGCTGCTCGTGGTGCCTCTCGGACATCCGCTTGAAGATCTCCATGTCGGTCGCGCTCCACGCCTTTCGGTAGGGGTTGCCAGGGAAGTTCTGTACCGAGTGACGAGCCCGAGGCTCACCCTGCTCGGGCCGCCCGGAGCACTTCCCGGGCGATCACATGCCTCATGATCTCGCTGCTTCCTTCGTAGATCTCGGTGCCCTTCGCGTCCCGGAGGAGCCTCTCCACCGGGTAGTCCCTCATGTAGCCGTATCCGCCGAAGATCTGCACGGCCTCGTCGGCCACCCACGTCGCCGTCTCGCTCGCCGCGAGCTTCGCCGCCGCCGCCAGCGCCGTGGCTCCCTCGGGCCCGTGCCGGGGGTGCCCCCCCGACCGCGACCCCTGCACCGCCTCTCCTGCATGGTGGACCAGGGCTCGTGCCGCGGCGATGCGCCGGTGCATGTCCGCCAGCTTCGCCTGGGTGGAGCCGAAGTCCGCCACAAATCTGCCGAACTGTCGGCGTTGGAGGGAGTAGGCAACGGCGTGCTCCATGGCCGAGCGGGCGATCCCCAGGGCCAGCGCCGCGATCCCCACCCTCCCCAGGTCCAGCGCTTCCAGGGCGTGGCGGAGCCCCTCACCCTCCCCTCCCAGGAGCGCGCCCGGGCCGACGCGCACCCCGTCCAGCTCCACCGTCACGGTCTCGGAGGCCCGCACCCCCAGCGTCCGCTCGGCGTGCGTGACGCGGTATCCCGGGGCGCCCGGCTCCACGAGGAAGGCCCCCACGCCGTCGCCGGCGCGGGCGAAGACCAGCACCAGGCCCGCCCGCCGGCCGTTGGTCACCCATCGCTTCACACCCGAGAGGGCCCATCCGTCCTCCACGGGCACGGCCCGCGCCTCCAGGGCCCCGGCATCGCTCCCGGCCGCCGGCTCGGAGAGTGCGAACGCCCCCAGGGCCTCCCCGGACGCCAGCCGGGGGAGCCACCGCTCCTGCTGAGCCGGGGTGCCGCGGTGGAGCAGCATCCCCGTGACCGGTCCGCAGTGGATGGCCACGGACAGCGCCACCGCCGCGTCCCCCCGGGCGAGCTCCTCCAGCGCCAGCAGGTAGGTGCCCACGTCCAGGCCGAGCCCACCGTGGGACTCGGGCGCCAGCATCCCCAGGAACCCCAGCTCCGCCAGCTGCCCGAAGACCTCCGCGTCCAGGGCCCGGGCCTCGTCCCAGCGCGCCGCGTGGGGACGGAGCTCGCCGTCTGCGACGTCCCGGGCCAGAGCCTGCACCTGGAGCTGCTCGGGGGAGAGGGGCCGCATGGCTCAGTACGCGTAGAACCCGCGGCCGCTCTTCCGGCCCAGCCAGCCCGCGGCGACGTACTTGCGCAGGAGCGGCGAGGGACGGTACCGGTCGTCGCCCAGCTCCCGGTGCAGCACCTCGAGGATGTTCAGGCAGGTGTCCAGGCCGATGAGGTCGGCCAGGGCGAGGGGACCCATCGGGTGGTTCATCCCCAGCTTCATCACCGTGTCGATGGCCTCGGGCTCCGCCACCCCCTCCATGAGCGCCGTGACGGCCTCGTTGATCATGGGCATGAGCACCCGGTTGGACACGAAGCCGGGGAAGTCGTTCACCTCCACCGGCGTCTTGCCCATGGCGCGGGACAGCTCCATCACCGCCGCCGTGGTATCGTCGCTGGTGGCGAGCACGCGGATCACCTCCACAAGCTGCATGAACGGGACCTGGTTAATGA
>JBFYZE010000189.1:0-14410 GCA_041309665.1 Gemmatimonadales bacterium
GGCTGCTCGGTGCGGCGCGCATCCTGGGCCTTCTGACGACGCTCCCGGGACGCCTTGCGCTCCCGCTCCAACTCTTCCGGTGTCACGATGCTCTGCTCGCCTCTGCGGGGGCCCTGCTCCGTCCGACGGCGCCAGCGCGCCTCGCGGAGCGTCGGACAATCTCGCACGGAAGCGCGAAAAAGCCCACCCCGGGGAGGGGCCCCGGAGTGCCGTGTCACCCAGTGATCAGGTGGAGCAGGAGGTACGACGCCGCGCCGATGGCCGCCGACGCCGGAATGGTGATGATCCACGCCCACACGATCCTCCCGGCCACGCCCCAGCGCACCGCCGAAATGCGGTTGGCCGCGCCCACACCGGCGATGGACCCGGTGATGACGTGAGTCGTGCTCACCGGGATCCCGAGGAAGGAGGCCAGGAACACCGACATCGCTCCCCCTGTCTCTGCGCAGAACCCATGCACCGGCTTCAGGCGAGTGATGCGTGAGCCCATGGTGTGCACGATCCGCCACCCGCCGAAGAGTGTCCCCACGGCGATCGCGGCGTGGGCGGAGAGGATGACCCAGGTCGGGATCTCCTCGACGGTGGTGATGTGGAAGGCGCGCACGGGGAAGTCCACGAAGAGCGCCTGGGACGCGAACAGGAGCCCCACGATGATCCCCATGGTCTTCTGGGCGTCGTTGCTCCCGTGGCTCAAGCTGTACGCCGCCGCCGACACGAGCTGGAGCCGACGGAAGTGCTTGTCCACGCTTCGGGGCGTGGCCCGTCGCAGCGTCCACGCCGTGGACACCATGAGACCCATCCCCAGCGCCATGCCGAGAAGGGGGGCCACGAAGATGAACAGAATGGGCTTGACCCATCCGCCCAGGATGAGCGCCCCGATGCCGGCCTTGGCCACCGCGGCACCCCCGTACCCACCCATGAGGGCATGGGACGAGGAGGTGGGGATCCCCCAGTACCAGGTCAGGAGATCCCATATGATCGCCCCCAACAGACCTGCGAGGATGACCAGGGGATCCACGAAGGAGAGGTCGATGAGGCCGCTCCCCATGGTTCTCGCCACGGCGGTGCCGAAGCCGAACGCTGCCGCGAAGTTGAAGAAGGCGGCCCACACCACGGCGGCCACGGGGGAGAGCACCCGGGTGGACACGATGGTGGCGATGCTGTTCGCGCTGTCGTGGAATCCGTTGACGAAGTCGAACAGCAGGGCGATCCCGATGATCGCGAGAACAAACCAGACGCTGTCGACGATCACGCGTGCTTCAGGACGATGGACTCGATGGCGTTGGCCACGTCCTCGGCCTCGTCCAGCGCCTGCTCGAGCATGTCGAACATCTCCTTCCACTTGATGATGCGCACCGGGTCCGTCTCGGTGTCGAAGAGGTGGCCGAGCATGTCGTGGTAGACCGCGTCCCCCTGCTCCTCCAGGCGCTTGGCCCGGATGCAGTGCTGCAGCACGTCGTGGCCGTCGCGGAGCGCCAGCACTGCCTTCAGGACCTCGGTGGTGATCTCCTCAACGATGACGCACAGCGCGTCCACGCCGACCGGCGACTCGCCCACGCGGAAGATCTTCGCCCGGCGCGCGGTGGCGTCCAGGCGGTCCATGACATCGTCCAGGTCGCTGGAGATGAGGTGGATGTCCTCGCGGTCGATGGGCGTGATGAACGTCCGGTCCAGCCGGCGCACCACCTCGTGGGTGAGCTCGTCGCACTCGTTCTCGAGCTTGCGGATGGCGTCCACGTGGTACGTGGTGCCGTCGGGGCTCCCCTTGAGCAGCGCCCGCAGGAGCTTGGCGGCCTCCGCGGCCCGCGTGGCGACCTCCACGAACAGGTCGTAGAAGTCCTCTTCGTGCGGAAGGAACCGGAATTTCACGGAGATCTCCGGGGTAGGGGCCGCCTCGGGTCGTCACGGCATCGTCACGGGATCGTCATAGAACGGTGACCGAACCGTGACACACGGTCGGAAGGTAGGGGCCGGAAGGACGAAGGCAATAGACCCCGGGGGCCCCACATCGGCAGCGAGGGCGTCAGCCCCCGGTCACAGGCCCCCGCTGTGCCTGGAGCCCCTCGACCAGGGCCAGGAGGTCCCGGTCCCGGGCGTGCCGGCAGGGCCGGTCGCACGCCCCGTGGTCCTCCAGGTGGAGGCAGTGCCGCCGGCACTCCTCCGTCCCCCTCAGCGAGGGCCAGGCGTCCGCCGGGTGCTCGGGGATGAGGTGCTGAAGCCGCTTGGTGAGCAGGGACACCGAGCTCCCGCACCGATGTTCGAAGACCAGGAGGTTGGCGTCGGGAACGCGCGTCACCGCCTGCAGGCCCAGGAGCCTGAGTTGGGGATCGGCGAGAAAGTCCTCCCAGCTCCGCCAGGGGCGACCGCAGGACCCGCACACCTTCACGGGATGGCCGGTGGGCGTCACTCCGCCGCGCCCTCCCGTGCCAGGTGCTGCTTGCGGTCGAACACCTCAAGCAGGGCGGGCAGCACGAAGTAGGCCGTGAGGAGCGTGGTGCCCAGGCCCATGATGGCCAGGTACCCGATGGACTGGAGCCCGGGGTGGTGCGCGCCGAGGAGTCCGGCGTATCCCACCACCGTGGTGACTGTGCTCAGAGTGACCGCCAGGCCGGTACGTTTCATGACGAAGGGGATCGACTTGCGCCCTTCCTGCAGGTAGCGGTGGTAGATGTGCACGCCGGCGTCGTCGCCGATGCCGATGATGCTGGGAAAGACCACCACGTTGAAGAAGTTCAGCTGCATGCCGAACAGCTTCATCATCCCGCCCATCCAGAGCACGCCCACCACCACCGGCGTCATCACGAAGAGCGCCGCCTTCACGCTCCGGAAGTCGATGAACAGGATCACGAACACCATGACCAGCGCCAGCGCTGCCGCGATGGGGCCCTCCAGCTCGATCATGGAGAGCATGTCGGCGACGATGAGGTTGGAGCTCCCGGCGTGGTGCTCCTTCCCCGAAGCGGTGACGATGGTGCCGATGTCGTCCCGGAACGCCATGGCGTTGCGCCCGTCGCGGAGCGCCACGCCGGGGTAGATGAGGACGAAGTTCCCCGGCTCCCCATCCTTGTTCTGGAACTGGCCCCGGTCCTTGGCCGGGAAGTCCTCCCAGCCGAAGGGCTCCTCCACGGAGAGGAACTCCATGAGCTTCTCCACGCGGCGCAGGTCCTCTCCCGCCACCGCGTCCAGCGCCTCCTCCTCCACCAGCGTCTTGATGAGCTTGATGCGCTCGATCTTCTCCTCCTGCCGGAGGGGCACCACCGAGAGGATGGAACGCACGCTCTCCACCGTGGGCGTGAGCGTGTCGGCGCGCATGATCTCGTGCACCCGATCCACGACGTCCTGGACCTCCTCCGGCGTGTCCGTGATGACGATCGCGGGGGATTCGGAGCGCGTGAACACCCCCGCAGTCACCTTCGCGTACTGCTCCCGCTCCGGGGTGATGATGCGGAGGTTGGTGAAGTCGTACTGGAAGGAGACATTGGTGAACAGGTAGATGGACACGAGCGTGACCACGGCGGCGGCAGCTACGATGCCGCGTGCGCCCAGCATCGGCTCGGACTCGCTGTCGAGCATCTTCCCCGGGATCCGCTTCACCCTCATCAGGTGCATCTTCTCCAGCGCGACGAACATGGCCGGGAGCACGATCACCATGGCGAACCAGGAGAAGATCAGCCCGATCCCCACGATGAGCCCGAGCTCGGAGAAGCCCCTGAAGTCCAGCAGCATGAGGATGAAGAACGCCGCAGCGGTGGTGGCGACCGAGGTGGCCTGGGCCGATCCGGTCAGGCACACCATGCGGTGCATGGACCCCTCCGGGTCCAGCCCCGCTTGTCGGCTCTCCAGGTATCTGGAGGCCCCGTGGATCCCCACGTCGATCCCCATCCCGAAGAGCACCACGAAGAGGAACGCGGTGATGGTATTGAGCTGGCCGACCAGGAGGAAGGTGAGCCCGAACGTCCACGCCATGGACATGGTGAGGATGAGGGTCAGCGCGACGGGGATGACCACGCGCCGGTAGAAGACCACGAGGAGCAGGAAGATCCCTCCGACCCCCAGTCCCGCGGTGCCCATCACGTCCTTGGTGATGGCCTCCAGCTCGTCGATGCTGTTCTTGATGTTCCCCCCGTAGTAGACCTGCATGTCGGGGGCGAAGCTCGTGGGCCGCACAGAGTCCACGATGCGCCGGGCGTCGGCGAGCAGGTTCCTCCGGTACCCGAGGTTCGCCCCGGCGTCGGCGGGGTTGACGCTGAGCACCAGCACGGTGCTGTCGGGGTTCACGTAGTACTCGCTGGGGAGCTCGTCGGAGTACTCCTCCTCCCATTCGGCCAGCTCGTCGCCACCGCCCACATCCTCCCCGGCGGGAGGCGAGCCGAAGAGGTCGTCCACCATGAACGGGTTGACGGCCTGCTTCTCCTTGTCGATGGCCCGCTGGATGGCGTCGTAGAGCGAGTCGAGCTCCTCCACGTCGAGGTAGAGCAGCGCGTGCTTCTCGTAGAACTCCACGTCGTTGCGGTAGTCCACGGAGCCGACGTACTCGCTCTCCACGAGGGCCACCGCCAGGCTGTCCGCCAGGCGCACCGCCGCGTCGAAATCCTGCGTCTCGAGGGCGATGCGGAGCTGGCTGGTGCCCCCCACCTCCCCTTCCATGCGCTTGAGCGCCTTGACGCTGTTGAACGAGTCGGGAAGGAGGGCGGCCAGGTCCGTGTCGATCTTGAGGTTGCTGGCCAGCCAGGCACCCCCTGCCGTCGTCACCGCGGCCACGGCCAGGACGGCCAGGTAGTGCCTGCGGATGGGGCGGCAGAGGTGGGGAAGTCGTGGCATCGTGGGGGGCTCCGGTACGTAGGTCGGACCTGACTCTCGCCAGGACACCGGAAGGGGGCAAGCTTCCCGGTGGATACGCCGACGACGTGGCGAGAGGTCCCGGATATCCCTCAGCGCGGCCTGCGGCGGAGGCGCGGCTCGTCGGCGAAGACCACGTCCACGTTCAGATCCGGGGGCGCCACGGACCGCAGGCGCCGGGCGCTGAGGACGGAGCGCGCCTCGCCCTGCAGGCGCCCGTGCACGCGGAGCCGCAGCACCGCGTCGGGAGGGGCTTCCCGGAGTGCGGCCTCGAGGCGCCGTGCCAGGGAGGGCCCGGAGGCCGCCTCGGCATCCACCTCGACGACGGCCATGGGCCGCGCCGGGAGCCCCACGAAGCGCCAGCGCTCCAGCCTCCCGCCGGGGCGGGCAGCGTCCGGTGCCAGATCCAGGAGGAGATGCCCCTTCTCCTCACCCATCTCGGCGAAGGAAGTGCGCTCCGTGGACCCGGGATAGAGGACGGGGGCGCGGAGCGGACGGCCCGCCAGATCCCGCTCCAGGACCTGGTGGCGGTGCACGTGGCCGGTGAGCACAGCGGCCACGCCGGCGGGGACATCCCGGGCGCGGACGACGTCCCGGGCGCCGCGGAACGTGAAGTCGTGCGGCCCGACCCTCGCCCCCTCGAAGCAGTGGTGGACGCACAGGAGCGCCACGTCCTCCCCACCCCGCCGCCACCCGGTGGCAGCCACCAGCTCGCCGAAGCGCTCCCTCACGCCCCCCCGTGCGTACGGGAACCCGAGGAAGGTGACGCGGAGGTCGCGCACCGCGATCCGGAAGGCGCGCGGTGCGTCGAAGACGCGGATCCCCGGGTGGAGCGCGAAGCGCGGATGGGGAAGGCGGGAGCGCTCGTGGTTTCCGGGCACCACGAAGACGGGGGCCCCACGCTCCGCCACCGCCCGAAGCGCGTCGTAGGCCTCGATCGCCAGCGTCCGGGGCACACCGGGCGCGTGGAACACGTCTCCCCCGTGCACCACCGCGTCCACCTCTCCGGCGAACGCGGGCGCCAGCGCGCGCAGGTAGTTGGCCAGGAAGTCCTCCCCCCGCCTCCGGCGCCTGACCCGGGGCGCCGCCGGGAGGTCGAACCCCAGGTGGGTGTCGGCGAGGAAGAGGACCCGCACGGGCATGGCGCCAACGTACTGGATTCGGTGTTTGTTCGGTAGAGGCGCCTCGAGGTTGCCCCTGAAGTCACCCCCTCCCGGAACCTCCTGGAATCCCCCGCCGCAACGCGCTCAGCCCCGCTGCTGCATGAGCGCGACGATCTCCTCGCACGCTTCGGCGGGGATCTCCCCCACGCGCTCCAGCACCGGGCCGGCGTCCGCGAGGACGCCGGCGGCGTTCTCCTCCGCCTGCGCCACCGTGCGGATCCCCGGAATGACCGTGGACACCCCGGGCACCGAGGCCGCCCAGGTCAGCGCCGCCTGGGTGGGCGTGACGCCGTCGGCGGCCAGCTGCGTCCAGGAGGGTTCGAGGAGGGTCAGCGTCCTGTCGATGATCTCGTCCGAGAGGCGGAAGGCCCGGTGGTCGTCCCCGGTGAATGTCTTCCCCCGGGGCATCGCCCCGGTGAGGAGCCCGAACTGGAGGGCCATGCGCGCGATGACCCCCACGCCCGCCTGCCGGGCCCGCTCCACCAACGGGAGGGCGCGGCGGTTCAGGATGTTCAGCACCACCTGAAGCCCGCTGCCCAGCCCCCGGTCCAGGAGGAAGGCGGCCTCAGGGCCGGGCGTGAACGTGTTCAGCGAGAGGCCCCAGTGGCGGACCAGTCCCCGCTCGTGGAGGCGCTGCATGGCCTCGATGCACTCTCCCTGCTCCAGGTGGGCCAGGCGCGCCGAGTGGAGCTGGTACAGGTCGATGCTGTCGCGCCGGAGCCGCCGCAGGCTCTCCTCGCACGCCTGCCGGACGTGGCGGCCCGAATAGTCGAGGTAGATGGAGCCGTCGTCCGCGATGCGGTGCCCCACCTTCGTGGCCACAACCACCTGGTCCGAGTTGCCGAACGCCTCGCCGATGAGCCGCTCGGAGCGGCCCAGGCCGTAGAAGTCGGCAGTGTCGTAGAAGGTGATCCCGAGATCGAACGCCCGGCGCAGCGCGGCCAGGGACGTGGCGTCGTCGGCGTCGCCCCACCCGATGGGCGTGGCCCCGGCCATGGCCGGGCCCCCGATGGCCCACGCGCCGAAACCGACGATGCTGACCTTCAGGTCGGTGCTGCCGAACGCACGGTGCTCCAACGGGCCTACTCCTCCTCGGCGTGGGCCACGATGACCTTGTGCGCCCGCAGTCGCAGGGCATTGAGGCGGATGAAGCCCCGGGCGTCCTCCTGGTCGTAGCCCCCGGCCACGTCCATGGAGGAGAGCTCCTTGTCGTAGAGCGAGCTGGTAGAGTGGCGTCCCTGGATGATCACGTTCCCCTTGACCAGGCGCACGAAGACCGCACCCGTGATGAGGCTCTCCGACTGGCGGAACGCGGCCTGGATGAAGTCCATCTCCGGGCTGAACCAGAACCCGTTGTAGATGATCTCGGCGAAGTGAGGGGAGAGCATGTCGCGCATGCGCAGGACCTCCCGGTCCATGGCGATCCCCTCCAGGTCGCGGAGCGCCGCGTGCAGGACGGTGCCGCCGGGCGTCTCGTACACCCCCCTCGACTTGATGCCGACGAAGCGGTTCTCGACCATGTCGATGCGCCCGACCCCGTGCATCCCGCCCAGGTCGTTCAGGTACAGGAAGAGCTCCACCGGGTCGGTCTTCACCGTGCCGTCGGTCTGGTTCTCCACCTTCACCGGAATGGCGTCGCGGAAGTGGATGACCAGGTCGGTGGGCTCGCCCGGGGTGTCCTCCAGCGCCCGGGTGAGCTTGAACATGTCCTTGAGCGGCGCCGCCGCCGGGTCCTCCAGCATGCCCGCCTCGTAGGAGCGGTGCATGAGGTTCTCGTCGGAGGAATAGGGCTTCTCCGCCGTAGCCTCCACGGGAATGCTGTGCTTCTTGGCGTACGCGATGAGGTCCGTGCGGCCCTGGAACTGGGCGAGGAACTCCTTGTCCTTCCACGGCGAGATGACCTCGAGCTGGGGGGCGAGGGCCGCGAAGGCCAGCTCGAAGCGGACCTGGTCATTCCCCTTCCCGGTGGCGCCGTGGGCCACGGCGTCGGCCTTCTCCTTGAGCGCAATCTCCACGTGGCGCCGGGCGATGGCCGGGCGGGCCAGCGACGTGCCCAGGAGGTAGCGGTTCTCGTAGATCGCCTTCCCCGCGATGGCGGGGAAGATGAACTCGGTGACGAAGATCCGCTGCAGGTTCTCGACGTACACCTTGCTGGCGCCCGTGGCCAGGGCACGCTCCCGGATCTCGTCGAAGTCCTCGAGCTGACCCACGTCGCCCACGTAGGCGATGACGTCGTATCCCTTCTCGAGGAGCCACTTCAGGATGCAGGCGGTGTCGAGGCCGCCGCTGTAGGCGAGGACCACCTTCTTCTTATGGGCCACGGGTCGCTCCGGTGAGGTCGCGTGAAGGTTCGGGCGAAATGTATAAAGATCCAACTGCGCCCGCCGCCCGCGGACCGGCCCCTTCCGGCGGCGCGAGGCGGCGCGCCGGGGGGGACTATTGTCACCGCACGCCCGGGGCCTCCAATTCCCTCCATGCTCCTACGACTCCTCTACGACCCGAAGCTCGCCCAGGCGAGCTGGCTCGTCGGCTGCCAGGCGACGGGCGAAGCCCTGGTGGTGGACCCCAACCGCGACGTGGAGGCCTATCTCCGCGAGGCCAGGGCTGAGGGGCTGGCCATCCGCCACGTCACCGAGACCCACATCCACGCCGACTTCGTCTCGGGGAGCCGCGAACTCGCCCGCGAGGCCGGCGCGCGGCTCTACCTCTCGGCCGAGGGCGGACCGGACTGGCAGTACGCGTTCGCGGCCGAGTCGGGCGCGGCGCTGTTGCGCGACGGGGACCGGCTCAGGGTGGGGAACGTGCGCATCGACGTGATGCACACCCCCGGCCACACCCCCGAGCACCTGAGCTTCCTGCTGACCGACGGGGCCGCCACCGACCGCCCCATGGGAGTCTTCACCGGCGACTTCGTGTTCGTCGGCGACGTGGGGCGCCCCGACCTACTCGAGCGCGCCGCCGGCATGGCGGGGACCATGGAGGCCGGCGCCCGACAGCTCTGGGCGTCGCTTCAGCGCTTCAAAGCGCTCCCCGACTGGCTGCAGATCTGGCCCGGCCACGGCGCCGGGTCCGCGTGCGGGAAGGCGCTCGGGGCGGTGCCTTCGTCCACGCTCGGGTACGAGCGCTTCGCCAACTGGGCGCTCGCGGCCGCCCGCGAGGAGGAGTTCGTGGCGAGCGTCCTGGCCGGCCAGCCCGACCCGCCTGGCTACTTCGCCCACATGAAGCGAATCAACCGGGAGGGGCCTCCCCTCCTGGGCGAGCCGTCCCCACCCCGGCTCCTCCCCGCCGGGCGCCTCCCGCAGGCCCTGGCCGAGGGCGCCCAGGTCCTCGACCTGCGCGCCACGCGGGAGTTCGCCGGCCGTCACCTCCCAGGGACGGTGAACATCCCCGGCTCACGGTCCTTCCTTACGTACGCCGGCACCGTCCTGGACTACGGGCGACCCGTGTATCTCATCGCCGCGGACCAGCCCTCCGCCACCGCCGCTGCTCGCGACCTGACGCTCATCGACGTGGAGGGGGTGGCCGGATGGTTCGGGACCCAGGTCCTGGAGGGCGCGACGGGGCAGACCCCCTTCTGGAGCGCGGCCGAGACGGCCGAGCGCATGAGCGGGGCCGCCGTCACGCTCCTGGACGTGCGCGGCCGCGCCGAGTGGGACGCGGCGCACGTGCCCGGCTCGATCCACCTCCCGCTGGGCGAGTTGGCCCGCAGGGTAGGCGAGATCCCCGAGGGGCCGCTGGTCTGCCTGTGCGAGACCGGGAGCCGCTCTGCGGTGGCGGCCTCCCTGCTGCGCGCCCTGGGTCGGCGCGAGGTGGCGAACCTCTCCGGCGGCATCCTGGCCTGGCGGGGGTCGGGGCTCCCCGTGAACCCCGGAACCTGAGAGGCCACATGGACTCCTGGACTCCCGTCGTCTTTCTCCACGCCTTCCCCCTCAATGGTAGCATGTGGGCAAAGCAGGTGCAGTCCCTCTCACCCCGCCGGACGCTCGCGCCCCACTTCCCCGGCTTCGGTGGGCGCCCGCCCGGTGAAGCCACGCTGGACGCCTTCGCCCGCGCCGCGCTCGCCGACATGGACGCGGCGGGGATCGGCAAAGCGGTGGTGGTGGGGCTCTCCATGGGCGGCTACACTGCGTTCCGCCTCCACGCCCTGGCTCCCGAGCGCGTCGCCGCCATGATTCTGGCCGACACCCGGGCGGGAGCCGACGAAGCAGCGGGCCGCGCGAAGCGCACCGACCAGGCCGCCCGGGCGAGGCGTGAGGGCGTGGGCTGGCTGGCCGAGGCCATGGTCCCTGCGCTCCTGGGCGAGACCACGCGGAGGGAGAAGCCCGAGGTGGTGGAGCAGGTCCGCGGCCTCGTCGCCCAGGCCGACGCCGAGGGCGTGGCCAGGGCCTTGGAGGCCATGCGGGAACGCCCCGACTCGACGCCCCGACTGGGGCTGATCCGCGTGCCGGTCCTCGTCCTGGTGGGCGAGGAGGACACACTCACGCCGCCCGCGGAGTCCCGGAAGATCGCCGAAGGGGTGCGCGATGGCCGGCTGGTGGTCCTTCCCGGCGCCGGTCACCTGGCCAACCTGGAGGCGCCCGAGGGGTTCAACGCCGCGCTGACCGGCTGGCTCGCTACATGATGGGCCCGACCGTCCTGAAGTGGTCGAGCATCTCGGGCGTGAATACGACGAGGCCGTAGGTCTGCTCCACGTGCGCCAGGTGGTCCGTCATCACGTATTCCGGGTCCACCTGGAAGACGCCGCGGAACGCGGCATCCGCGTCTTCGATGCGGCCCAGCGAGTGGAAGACGGCGGCCAGGATCTCCTTCACGATGAGGCGCTGGTCCACGTCCAGGTCGGTCCGGGCGTCCGCCGCCTGGAAGAAGCGCAGCGCGTCCCTGAGCAGGGCGTCGCGGAAGAACCCGAGGCCCTCGCCGAGCTTCACCCGGGTGTCGGCCACCGCCGCGACCGAATCGGCTTGGCGCACGAACGCTTCTCGTGACTCCGCAACATCCGCAGGGAAGGCCGCCACGAGCGTGTCCCTCAGCCGCTGGCCGCCGTCCGTATCGCCGGATTCGAGCAGGCCGGCGTAGACGAGGAGCGCGGTGCGTGTGGTCGCGGGCTCCGCGAGCGCCCGGATGTCCGAAGCCTCCCGGAAGAGGAAGGCCACGAGCTCGTCGCGCGCGCCCGTGACGTCCCCGCCCGCCACCTTGAGCCGAGCGACCGCCGATCCGAAGTCCGCGTAGAGCGCGGACGGGACCGAGTCGCCGATGGCGGCCGCGTGCGCATGGGCGGCGGCGGTGTCGCCCAGCTCCGTGGCGGCGATGAACGCGAGGACGTGGAACGTCCTCGCCTGTGGCTCGTCGGACGCGCGTTCCAGCCCCGATTGCGCCAGCTCCCCCGCGCGCGTCGCGGAGCCCAGCTTGAGATGGGCCCGGGCCAGCGGCACGACGAGCTCGGCGTCGCCGGCGCCCCCTGCCTTCAGCAGCTCCTCGCCCACCGCCACCACGTCGCTCCAGCGACCCAGCGTCGTCGCGTCGTCGAACACCGTGCGGCGCAGCGCGCCGACCTGCTCTTCGGTAGCGCCAGACCCGGGTCCCGTCGCGAGTGCCAGAGCGCGCAGTGCCTCGTCGGTGGCCGCCGTGAGATCGCCCAGGTGCCGATGGGTGTCCGCGAGCCGGAAGGCATGCTCGAAGCGCCTCGCCGCGCCCGGCCCCGAGCCGAGCCTCCCCTGCCACGCCAGCACGTCCCGGTGGTCGCCGGCCTCGTGGGCGGCCACGAACCCCTGCCATACCAGGGTGGGCGCCACGGAAGGCTCGGCGCTGACCTCCCCGGCCTCCAGGGTGCGGAGCGCCTCCAGCCCCAGGGTGCGGGCCCCCTCCCAGTCGCGGGCCACGAAGGCGGCTCCGGCCGCCAGGTGGAGCCCGGGGACCGGCGGAGAGAAGCGGCCCACCGCTCCGGTGAGGGTGCGGGCCGCGACGCGGAACCACCTCCGCTCGCCGCCCTCGACGCGGACCTTCGCCTCCCGCGCCGCGGAGACCGACGCCCACGGACCGTCCTCGGAGACGGCGCCCTCCACCTGGTATCCGGTGATGAAGGAGCCGGCCAGTGCCTCCCAGGAGAGCTCGGTGGCGCCAGGCGCCCACGACGCCTTCACCGAAGGCACTGCGGGAACGTCCACGCCCCAGCGCAGGACCACCGAGCGGGCGCGCTCCGAGTCGGTGGCGTAGATGTTTCCGTCCACGTCCACGGTGAGCCGATCGCCCTTCTCCAGCCCTTTCTGGCTCCCCACGCGGGCCACCAGGCGGCCCAGGGACGAGTCGGCCACGGCCACCCGCCCGCTTCCGCGACGCAGCAGGTAGAGGTTCCCCTCGCGGTCGGTGGCCATCGCCGCCACCCCGCCGCCGGCCATGGACGGCGGGAGGGAGCGGATCAGCCCACCGCCCAGGGGCACCTCGCCTGCCGCGATGCCCTCCTCGTCCCACGCGAACACGCGGCCCTGGGGCGAGATGGCGACGCCCTCCGCCTTGGGGAGCGGGAACGTCCCAAGCAGCGTGGCCACGTCGGCGCTGAACACCGCGACGCGCCCGTTGTCGTGGTCGGCAACCGCGATCCTCCCGTCGGCGAAGAGCGCCACGCCCCGGGGGCTCCTGAGGCGCCGGTCGTCCGAGTAGTTGTCCCCGAAGGATCCGATGGACTGGTCGGTGCGCAAGTCGAAGACGTGGAAGCGGTTGCGGCGCGGCTCGCTCACCACGAGGAGCGTGTCGTTCAGCGCAGCCGAGCCCGCCCGCTCCACCGCTTGGCCGAACGCGTGGGGCGTCTTCCCGCGCGCTGGCTCGGGAACGCGGATGGTGTTGCCGAAGGCGCCGGGGCGCTCGGCCAGCTCCGCCTCCACGACCCGGAGGTTGCGCCCCTCCGCGTCGGCGAGGGCGTACCAGACGGTCCCGCGACCCGTGGGTGCGCTGGCCAGCACTCCCGGGTCCAACTCCGGCTCGACGCCCTGGAACTGGAGCGGGTAGTCCTGCGGCGTCTCGGCGGGCCGCGTCGCCTCCAGCACGAGCCGGACGCGCTCGACCTTCCGGTCGTCCCGGTCCAGCAACAGAAGCTCGTCGGTGCCGGCCAGCGCCACGTCCACCAGCCTGCGGAACGATCCGCGCCCCGAGCCCTTCCCTCCGTACAGCCGGTCGTCGGAGCCCACGGGCGTGGCGCCGGTGCCGTCGGCGGACCAGAGCACGCCCGAGTCACGGTCCGCGGCCACCACCGTCCCCGTCGGCGTTCCGACCACGGCCACGGGCTCGCGGAGGCTCCCCCCGCGCAGCGCGAGCTTCCCGACGCTGGGTGCAGGAGCGTCCACAGCGCCCAGCGCCGCGGCAAGATCGGGAAGCTGCACCAGGGACGCAGGCGCGTCCTTGTCGGCTACGTAGATCCGCCCGGCCGGGCCCACCCCCAGCGCCCGGGGCTCCTTGGCGTCCAGGGGAAGGAGGATATCGTGGAGGAAGGTGCCGTCCAGGCTGAACACCTGGACCCCCTTTCGGCCCTTGTCGAGGACGTAGACCAGACCGGCGGGGCCCAGGGCCACGTCCAGCGGCTCCTTCAGGAATCCCGCCTCGTCCCCCTGGGACCCGATCCGGTGGACCACCTGACCGCCCTCGTCGAAGACGAGCACGGTCTTCTTGTCGGGGTCGAGGACGTAGGAGCGCCCGGCACCGTCCACGGCCAGCCCCGCGATCTTCTCCAGCCCCTCCGCCGTGTAGGTACGCAGCGGTTGCCCGCCCGCGTCGAAGACCGTCACCGTGCCACGCTCGTCGGCCACGTGGATCTCCCCCGAGGGCGCCCACGCGATGGCCACCGGCCGCTCCAGCGACCCTCCCTCGGCGGCGGGAAGGGCGAACGAGCCCTCGGCCAGGAAGCTCGCCTTGGACACGGGCTGCGCCGCGGCGCTCCCGGTCGACAGCACCATACACGCAATAAGGAGCAGCACAGCCGGCCGGCGTGCGTCCCGAGCGCTCCTCGTCGGTGCGTCCATGCGGTGGCTCCCTCAGCTCTTGGGGGGCAGGGAGATGCGGCCCAGGGACTTCCACTCCAGCGGCCCCACCCGGAACTCCCCCGAGTACGGTGAGAACCGCCCGGCATCTGCGGCGGTGGGACGGATCTCGAGGCGGTGGACCACTCCTGCGGTTACCGGGAAGCCGGCCAGGGGCGTGCGGCCCACCTGGCGGCCGTCCACGAAGACGGTCCCCGCCGGCTGGGAGACCACGTCGATGGAGCCGAACGCGGTGATGTCGGCGGAGATGTTCAGAATCTGCCCAGGCTGGGGGGACACCTCCCGACGGAAGACCACCAGCGTGTACGACGAGAGCTCCGGCACCCCCACCACGGACACGGTGTGGGAGCGCCCCTCGGCCAGCTTCACGCCGGTGACCGGAGG
>JBFYZE010000190.1:0-2650 GCA_041309665.1 Gemmatimonadales bacterium
CCATGTGTCCCCCCCTTGTTCGCGATGCCCTGCCCGGTCACGGGCGGAGCCCCGTAGGTCGAGCCTGATCAGCCTGCCAGCCTCTCCCGGACCCAGCCGACCACCTTGTCCGCCGACACCCGGCTCTGCTCCAGCGTGTCCCGGTCGCGGAGGGTGACCGTGCCGTCCTCGTTGGTCTGGCCGTCCACGGTGATGCACCACGGAGTGCCCGCCTCGTCCTGGCGGCGGTAGCGGCGCCCGATGGAGCCCGCCTCGTCATAGAAGGAGGGGAGCGCGGCCTTGCGCAGCCCGTCGTGCAGCTTGTGGGCAATCTCGGGGAGCCCGTCCTTCTTCACCAGCGGGAAGACGGCGGCCTTCAGAGGCGCGAGCCGGGGATGGAGGGCCAGGACCACGCGCTCCTCGCCTTCCACCTGCTCCTCGCGGTACGCGTCGGCCAGCAGCACGAGGGCCGTCCGATCCACCCCCATGGACGTCTCGATGACGAAGGGTACGTAGCGCTCGTTGGTGGCCGCGTCGATGTACTCCAGGCGCTTGCCGGAATACTCCTGGTGCCGCTTCAGGTCGAAGTCGGTGCGGTTGTGGATCCCCTCGAACTCCTTCCAGCCGAAGGGGAACTGGAACTCGATGTCGAAGGCCTTCTTGGCGTAGTGGGCCAATTCCTCCTTGGTGTGCTCGTGGAAGCGGAGGTTCTCCCTGCGGATCCCCAGCGACTCGTGCCACGCCATGCGCTCGGCCTTCCAGCGCTCGAACCACTCGTCGTCGGTGCCCGGCTTCACGAAGAACTGCATCTCCGCCTGCTCGAATTCACGGGTGCGGAAGACGAAGTTCCCCGGGGTGATCTCGTTGCGGAACGCCTTGCCGATCTGCGCGATGCCGAAAGGGACCTTCTGGCGCGCCGCGGTCTGCACGTTGAGGAAGTTGACGTACTCGCCCTGGGCGGTCTCGGGCCTCAGGTAGACCGTGGCGGCGGCATCCTCCACCGGCCCCATGAACGTCTTGAACATGAGGTTGAACATACGGGGCTCGGAGAACGCCCCCCTCGTCCCGCACGTCGGGCACTGGCCGCCGGCCACCTCGGGGAGGTCGGCACGGAAGCGGCGATGGCAGTTGGAGCACTCCACCAGAGGGTCGGTGAAGCCCTCCACGTGCCCGGACGCCTCCCACACCTTCGGATGCATGAGGATGGCCGCGTCCAGCCCCTCGACATCGTCCCTCTGGTGGACCATGCTGCTCCACCAGAGATCCTTGATGTTGCGCTTCAGCTCCACGCCCAGGGGGCCGTAGTCCCACACCG
Organism: Gemmatimonadales bacterium; assembly: GCA_041309665.1. Lineage (GTDB taxonomy): Bacteria > Gemmatimonadota > Gemmatimonadetes > Longimicrobiales > Gaopeijiaceae > SZUA-318. The sequence goes on from JBFYZE010000190.1 coordinate 1,295, forward strand.
AGCCGGTGCCCCCGTAGATCTCCGAGGACTGGAAGATGAAGCCGCGTCGCTTGGTGAGCGAGACGAGCTTGTCCATCAGGTCCGGGCTGGCCATGAAGCTCCCTATCCCCTTGCGTGTCCGGGGGTTTCGACGTTTTCTCGTGGGTCGCCAAAGGTATCGGGCACCCCAGGACCGATCAACGCCCGGTGGGAGAACCCCGGTCGGCTCCCGGGGTAGTCGGAAGGAACCCGCCGGCGGCGCGACGCTCCGGCCCCATCGAACTCGAGTGCACAAACCGATGCTGACGTTCACCGACCGCGCACGCGACGTCGTGCGTTCCTTCATGGACCAGAGCGGAGGCGATCTCCAGGCCCTCCGCATCGCCCCCCAGGACGGGAGCCCCGTGGCCCCCCGCTTCGAGCTGAGCCTGGTGTCGCTCTCAGAGAAGGACTCCGGGGAGATGCAGATGGACGGCCCGGGCTTCCCGGTGCTCGTGAAGACGGGGGACGCCGAGCGCCTCGGGGGGGCGGTGGTGGACTTCGTGGAGCGGGTGAACGAGAGCGGCTTCGAGGTACGGCTGGCCGGCTCCACCACGCCCGCGCCCCTTCCCCGCACCAACGGCGCGCCCAAGGGAGAGATCGCCGACCGGGTGCGGGCGGTCCTCGACACGCAGGTGAACCCGGCCATCGCCGGCCACGGCGGGATGATCTCGCTCGTGGACGTCCAGGACACCGAGATCTTCGTCCAGATGAGCGGCGGGTGTCAGGGGTGCGCGCTGTCCCGCATGACGCTGCGCCAGGGCGTGGAGCGCATGCTCCGCCAGGCGGTCCCCGAGCTGACCGCGGTCCACGACGTCACCGACCACGACTCCGGGGTCAACCCCTTCTTCCAGCACTGACGATCAGTACATGATCATCACGCCGCCGCTGCTCCCTCCGAAGCGCGGGTTCACCACGTTGTTGAAGATGGACCCGAAGCGGTACGAGATCCCGAAGGACGTGTAGTACTCGAAGTCGGTGGACAGGGCCCGCTGCCGGAGGAGGATCTGCTCCTGGGTGGCCCCCGCCGCCGAGATGTAGAGCTGGTCGCGGATCCACTCGTAGTTGCCGTACAGGTTCACCGAGAAGCCCTTGAAGAGGCGCACCTCGAAGCCTCCGCCCAAGCCGGCCATCCACTTGCCGGTGTCGTGCAGGTAGCGGGAGTGCTCGGCCGAGACGGAGACGTTCCCCCACGGCTGGACCAGGCGCAGCTCGGACCGGATCTGGGCCGCCAGCCGCGTCTCGGCGGCCTCGCCGAAGATGGTCTCCTCGGCGTAGTCCCAGTGCCGCGCCTCCAGCAGGCCCTGGAGCGTGAGCGAGCGGCGGCTGGACTCGGCA
>JBFYZE010000191.1:0-7080 GCA_041309665.1 Gemmatimonadales bacterium
CGGACAGTCGCGGCGCCGCCGCCGCCCACGCTCCGGCCACCACGCACGACGCCCCCACCGAGGGGAGGTAGAGCGTGCGCTCCCCCAGGAGGAGGCCCGCCGGGAAGAGGAGGTTGGACACCGGGAGCACGGTGACGAAGAACCACGCGATCCCTGCCGTGGCCAGCGGCACCCTGCGGAGAAGGACCCCCGCGAGGACCGCCAGCCCAACGAGCACCGCCAGCCCCGCCGCCACCGTCGGCGTGAAGCCGCGGGACACCAGGAGGACGGCGGGGGCGTAGTCGGCGGAGAGGGAGACGGGGAACACGAGGAGGCGCACGTACTCGGGCCAGAGGGAGAGGGCGGTGAGGACCCTCTGGAATGCGGTCAGCCCGAGAAGCTCGGGCGCCGCGGCGCCTCCGGTGATGGCGCCAAGCACGGCCGAGCGCAGCAGCAGGTAACCCGCCAGCACCGCCGCCAGGCCGGCCAGGACGGCGATCTCCTTTCGCAGCCGCACCCCCAGCGGCTCTTCCGCGGCTCGGGCGAGCTCCAGCACGAGGAGCGCCGCGGGGAGCGTCACGGCGCTCTCCTTGCCGGCGAGCCCGGCGAGGTAGAGGAGACAGAGGAGCGCCAGGCGCACGCCTCTCAGGCGCTCCGCGCGCAGAGCGGGGTGCAGGTAGACCAGGCAGGCGGCCAGCACGGCCAGGGTCGCGTAGATCTCGCTGCGCCCCACCACGTTGGCCACCGCCTCAACGTGCACCGGGTGCACGGCGAAGAAGAGGGCCCCCGCCAGGGCGGCGGCGAGGGGCGCCAGCCTCGCCAGGACGAGGAGCACCAGGAGCGCGGTGACGGCGTGCGCCACGACGCTGACGGCGTGGAAGCCGAGGGCGCTCCCGCCCCAGAGCTTCCACTCCAGCGTGAAGCTGCCCAGGGTGAGGGGGCGCCACAGCCCCGCTCCCCCGACCGCCCCGAACCACCACGGCCCCAGGAGCGCGTCGCCGAATCGGCCCCCGGTCACCACGGGGTTCGCAGCCAGGATGAGGTTGTCGTCGTAGGCGAACCCGTTGCCCAGGGCGTTGGCGTATGCGGCGACGGCCACGCCCAGGGTCCAGGCCGCGGCCCGCGCGGGGGTGAGCACCGGCTAGTCTTCCGGCTTCCCGGAGCCCGGGCCCGCGAGGCGCCCCGGAGCGTCCCAGGCGGGAACGGCGGCCGGCGTCCAGCGATGGGCCCGGGGCGGAAGCAGGTTGTACTTCACGATGGACCAGAGCGCCGACACGCCGTCCTTCCAGCCGATCTTCTTCCCCTCGGCGTAGGAGCGCCCGTCGTAGCTGATGGGAAGCTCGTAGATGCGGGCCCCGGCCTGGGCGAGGCGCGCCGTCAGCTCGGGCTCGATGCCGAAGCGGTGGGCCGACAGGGGGAGCGACTGGAGCAGCTCCCGGCGCACCATCTTGTAGCACGTCTCCATGTCCGTGAGGTTCAGGTCGGTGAACATGTTGGACAGGAGCGTGAGGAAGCGGTTCCCCACCGAGTGCCAGAAGTAGAGCACGCGGTGCGGCCCGCCCAGGAAGCGGGAGCCGTACACGGCGTCGGCCTTCCCCGAGAGGATGGGCTCGAGGAGGAGCGGGAACTCGCCCGGGTCGTATTCCAGGTCCGCGTCCTGCACCACCACCACGTCGCCGGTGGCCCGGGCGAACCCGGTGCGCAGCGCCGCGCCCTTCCCGGCGTTCCGCTCGTGGAAGACGATCTGGTCCACGAGCCCGCCTCCCTCCAGGCGCGTGAGCAGGTCCCGGGTCCCGTCCGTGGAGCCGTCGTCCACGACGATGACCTCCGTCCTCAGGGGCACCCCACGCACCTTCCGGAGGAGGTTCTCCACGGTCGTCACCTCGTTGTAGCAGGGGATGACGACGGACAGGATCACCCGGTCCCACGCGAGGTCCGGATCCAGCCCCGCGGGCTTGAAGCGCCTGATCTCGAATCCGTGCATCGGTTCGCTCTCCCTTACTCCGCCAGCCCGTAGCGGTTGAGTTTCCGGTAGAGGGTGGAGGGATCGATCCCCAGCACCTCCGCAGCCCGTGTCTTGTTCCCGCCCTCCGCCTGGAGGACCCACTGGATGTAGGCCCGCTCGACGACCTCCATGGTGGGGTTGGGCGCCGGAGCCTCCCCGACCAGTCGGACCTCCGGGCGCTCGCGCACGCGCTCGGGAAGGTGGCCCGCCTCGATGCCTGCGCCCTGGGCCACCACCGCGGCTCGCTCCAGCGCGTTCTCCAGCTCCCGCACGTTCCCCGGCCAGTCGTACCCGCGCAGCAGCTCCAGCGTCTCGGAGGAGAGCGAGCGGGGCGCGCCCCCCTCGCGCTCCGCGAGGCGCTCCAGGAAGTGCCGCGCCAGGAGCTCCACGTCCTCGCGCCGGTCCCGAAGCGGGGGAAGCCGGAGCTGGATGACGTTGAGGCGGTAGTAGAGGTCGCTGCGGAACGCGCCCTTACGGATCTCCTCCTCCAGGTCCCGGTTGGTGGCGGCGATGATGCGCACGTCCACGGACCGCGCCTCCGTGGCGCCAACGGGGATCACCTCCCGCTCCTGGATGGCACGCAGGAGCTTCACCTGCGTGGCCGCGCTCATGTCGCCGATCTCGTCCAGGAAGAGCGTCCCCCCGCGGGCCGCCACCAGGAGCCCTTCCCTGTCCTTCACCGCCCCCGTGAACGAGCCCTTCAGGTGCCCGAACAGCTCGCTCTCGAGGAGGCTCTCCGGGAGCGCCCCGCAGTTGATGGAGAAGAAGGGCTTCTCCCCACGCTCGGACAGGCGATGGATGTAACGCGCCACCACCTCCTTCCCCGTGCCGCTCTCGCCGGAGAGGAGCACGGTGGAGTCGGTGGGCGCCACCGTCTCGGCCAGATCCAGGGCCTCCAGGAAGGACGGACTCGTCCCCACCGGGCGCGCACCGGCGGACCGCTCGCGGCGCCCGATCTCCTTCTTCAGCCGGCGGTTCTCGGCCTTGAGCTGCCTCGTCTCCGCGGCCCGGCGGCAGATGGTGAGCAGATCCTCGTTGGAGAAGGGCTTCTGGATGTAGTGGTACGCGCCCTCGTTCACCGCGCGCACGGCGGACTCGAGGGAGGCCTGCGCGGTCATGAGGATGACCGGAAGCTCGTCGTCCGCCTCCTTGGCCTTCCGCAGCACCTCGAGGCCGCCGAACCCGGGCATCTTGATGTCGCTGAGCACCAGGTCGGGCTTCTCCCGGACCAGCGCCTCCACGGCGCCTCGCCCGGAGTCGGCCACGGCGACGTCGAAGCCCTCCGAGCGGAAGAGGATCCGGAGCGTGTCCAGGATCCCCCGCTCGTCGTCCACGATGAGGATCTTCACCTTGTCCTTCATGCGGTCTCCTCCCCGGGCGTGGCCTCCGCGGCCGGGAGGTAGAGAGTGAACTTGGCGCCGCCCTCCTGCGCACGGTCCACGAACACGCTCCCGTCGTGCGCCTCCAGCGCCCGGTAGACGACGGCCAGGCCGAGCCCGGAGCCGCCGGCCCGCGTGCTGAAGAACGGTTCGAAGATCCGGTCCTGCACGGCGGGGTCCACACCCGGCCCCGAGTCGGAGACGGCCACGGCCACGGGCGACCGGATGGCGGTCCCCCGCGGATAGGCTCGCCCGCCCACGTCCACGGACACGCTGACGCGCCCGCCCGGGCCGGAGAACTGCACGGCGTTGAGCAGGAGGTTGAAGAGCGCTCGGTGGAGGAGGTCCGGATCCCCCGTCACCTCCGCCCGACCCTCCGGCCCGGAGCAGGTGAGGGACACGTCCTTCGCCTCGGGATGCTGCGCGGCGAGCGCCACCGCCCCGCGCACGAGCTCTCCCACCTCGACGCGCTTGCGGGTGGCGAGGCGGAGACCCGAGTAGTCCAGGAACTCGGAGAGGAGCCGGCTGAGCCGGTCGGACTCGGAAAGGACCAGGCGCTGGAGCGTGTCCCGGTCGTCGGCGGCCAGCGACGGGCGCGTGAGCTGCTCCACCGCGCTCCGGATGGAGGCGAGGGGGTTCTTGATCTCGTGGGCCAGCGACGCCGACAGCGCCGCCACCGCCTCCAGGCGGTCCGTTCGCCGGTTGAGCGCATCCAGGAGCTCCAGGTCCGTGATGTCCTGGAAGACGGCCGTGGCCGAGGGCGGGCTGTGGGGACCCCGGTCCAGCACCGCGGTGGAAACGCCCAGGCGCACGGCGCGGCCCTCCCCCGTGCGCGTGGTGCGGTACCGCTCGACGGGGACCCGCTCGCGGAGCGCCTGCAGGAGGACCCGGCCCATTCCCGGCGCCCGCCGCTCCACCTCGCTCACCACCTCCCGCCCCATCCACTCCGACGCGGACAGGCCGAGCAGCGACTCGGCGGCGGGATTGACGTAGGCCATGCGCCCCTGGGCGTCCACGGTCAGCACGCCGGTGGCCACGGTGGCCAGGATGTCCCCCGTGTCCAGGCGCAGCTGCCGGAGCTCCGACTCCACGGCCCCCAACGCCTGGCCGGCCCTGCGGAGCCGGTCCCCCACGAGCCCCGTGAGGATGGCTACGAGGGTGAAGAGGCCGATCTGGAGCCCGACGTCCAGGTGGAGCTCACGCTGGAAGGCCCAGACCAGGTCGGCGAAGTAGACCATGCTGGCCAACGCCCCGATGAGCACCCCTCCGGGGAGCGGGAGGAGGAGGGCGCCGGCGCTCACCACCAGGATGTAGAGGGGCGCGAACCCCGACTCCGGGCCCCCGGTGACGTGCACCACCCCGGTGACGAGAAGGACGTCGAGGACGACCTGGGCGTACAGGAAGTTCTGCCGGGGCTCCCGCGCCAGGATGTGGGTGAACCAGAAGGACCCGGCGGTGATGGCGTAGGCCGAGAGGAACATGACCAGGACGACGAGCGTGTCCTCGGGGCGGGCGGCGAACCAGGCGAGGAGGGCGCCGGCGAGGATCCCCGTGACGAGGGTGAGCCGGGCCAGATAGACCCACCGCAGGAGGTCGCTCCGGCTGAAGAGCTGGCCGGAGCCGGAGGGCCCTGGTCTTTCGGGTCTGCTTGCCACGTTCAGCCTGTGTCGAGGAGCCCTCGAGAGGGGACGGCCGTCGCCCTCCCCGCGCGTCGCTCTGCCGCAGGCCAAGCTACCACCGGACTATTGCAAACTGCAAGAGCCCCGGGTTTGCAGATTGCCAGATCCGGCGGAGGAGGGGACGGACCCGCACCGGCGCCTCGGCGACCGTGACACCGGGGCCACCAGGACCCCACTTTGAGCCCATGTCCGACGCTTCGCGACCCGAGGGCTCCCTCCCCACGCCGCTGCGGGCCGCGCGTGGGCTCGCGGGCATCGCGCTCCTCGTGGCAGCTTATGCGCCCCTGCACCGCCTCCTCGACCCGGCCCGCACGGGGCTGGCCGGCGCGGCGACGCGCGCCTCGGCGGAAGCCGCGTGGAGCCTCGGCGCGTGGGGCACCCTGTTGGTGGCGGCGCTCGCGGTGGCGGCGGCGGTGCTCGTGCGCTCCGATCCGGCCTCCTGGGGAGAGCAGGCAGCTCGGCGTGTCGCCCTCGTCCCTGCGGGGCCGTTCGCCGCCGGAGCGGCCGGCGTGGCCTTCCTGCTGTCGGCGGGGGTGGCCCGCGGCGTCTTCATGGGCGAGCCCACCTCGGTGGACGAGATGGTCCAGCTGCTCCACGCGCGGGTGCTCCTCTCCGGGAACGCAGCGCTTCCCCTCCCCGGGGACGCCGCACCCTGGATGGTGCAGAACTCGCTCCTCACGCCGGCGGGGTGGGCCTCCGTCTACCCGCCCCTGCACACCGTCCTCCTCGCTGGAGGGATCGCCCTGGGAGCGCCCTGGGTCGTGGGGCCCCTGGCTGCGGGGACCGCCGCGGGACTCGCGTCCCTCGCCTTCATCCGCCTCATGCCCGAGCGCCCCGCGCTGGCCCGGGTCGCCGGGGCACTCCTGGCGGTGGCGCCCTTCGCCGTCCTCCTCGCCGGGACGCACCTGAGCCACGCCACGGCGGCGGCCTTCGGCACCCTGGTCCTCTGGGCGGCGCTGAAAGCCCGGGACGGAGGCGCTGGATGGGGCGCGGTGGCGGGAGCGGCGACGGGAGCGTTCGTCTGCACCCGCCCCTGGACCGGGATCGTGCTTTCCGGGGCGCTCCTCCTCGCGACGTGGGGGCCCCCGGCGCTCCGCCGGGGCGTCGGGTGGAGCGCGCGGAGGGCGGCGGCGCTGGCGGCGGGGGGAGCCCCCTTCGCCGTCCTCCTCCTGGCGTGGAACCACATCCTCTTCGGGAGCCCCTTCCGCCTGGGATACGCCGCCGGGTACGGGCCCGCCCACGGGCTCGGCCTCCACGCCGACCCCTGGGGGAACGCCTACGCCCCGAGGGAGGTCCTCGCCTACACGGGGTCGGACCTGACGCACCTGGGTGCCACCCTCCTCGAGTCCCCTCTCCCCGCGCTCTCCCTGGTGGCCCTCGCGCTGGTCCTGGCGGTCCGCCTGCCCAGGGGCTCCGGCCTCCTGCTGGTGTGGGCGATCGCCGGCGTGGGGGCGAACGCAGCGTACTGGCACCACGGGATCCACCTGGGTCCGCGCATGCTGTACGAGACGGTCCCGGCGTGGGTCGCGCTCTGGGCGGTGTCCGCGGCCTCTCTGGGGGGCGCGTCCTCCCCACTTCCTCCGCTCCTGCGGCGCGGGGCGGCGTGGGCGGCCATCCTGTCCCTGGCCGGCGCCTCCCTCCTGGCGCCGGCCCGCGCGCTGGGGTACCGGAGCGACGCGCCCGCAGCCCCGGCGCTCCACGCCTCGGGCACGCCGGCGGTCGTGTTCGCGCACGGGAGCTGGGCGTCACGGGTGTCGGCGCGCCTGGCTGCGGCCGGGATGCGCCGGGACTCGGTGGAGACGGTGCTCCGGCGCAACGACCTCTGCGCCGCCGACGCCTACGCCCGCTGGCGCCAGGCGGGCGCCGAGGGGGAAGCGCCGGTCCTGGACCTCCATCCCGCCTCCGGTGCCCCGCCCCACCTGCGTTCCGAGCTCCTCTCGCGGGGAAACGCGGCGCTCCTCCGCCCGGGCGCCGTGCTCGAGGACGCCTGCCTCCGGGAGGCCCGAGCGGACCGGCTCGGCACGGTGGAGCTGGAGCC
>JBFYZE010000192.1:0-2716 GCA_041309665.1 Gemmatimonadales bacterium
CGCCGAGCTCCTCGACGCCCTCGGGCGCGGCGACGAGGCGTCGGCGGCGCGTGGCCGGGCCGACGCGCTCGGACCCCCGGCGCCGGCCGCTTCCCCTGGAGGCTCCGCGTGAGACTCGCCGACTCCCCCCTCCGCTCGCTCCGCGCCGCCGCCGTCCTCGCCGGCGCGCTGGCCGCGCTCGTCTACGCCAACTCGCTCACCAACGATCTCGCGTACGACGACATCCACATCATCACGGAGAACCCGGGGATCCAGTCGCTCGACTCCCTCCCCCGAGCCCTCGCCGCACCATACTGGCCCGGGCGCTACGGCGAGCAGCTGGGGCTCTGGCGCCCCACCACGACGATGGTGCTCGGGGTGCAGTACGCCGTGGCCGGCGACAACCCCGCGCTCTACCACGCGGTGAACGTGGTGACCCACGCCCTGGCCACGGTCCTCGTCGTGCTCCTCCTCGCCGAGCTCCTCTCGCTCCCCGCTGCGTTCGCAGGGGGCCTCCTCTTCGCCGTGCACCCGGTGCACGTGGAGGCGGTGGCCAACGTCATCGGAATCGCCGAGGTCCTCCCCGCGGTGTTCTTTCTCCTGGCGTGCCTCGTGCACCTTCGCGGGGCGGCGCAGACGACCTGGCCACGGGCGCTCGCGGTGGGCGCCCTCTACGCCCTGGCCTTCGGCGGCAAGGAGAGCGCCGTCACGCTCCCCGGGGCCCTCTTCCTCCTGGATGCGGCCCGGGGCCGGCTGGGATTCGCCGAGCTTCCGGCCTATCTGAAGGCACGCCGGCGGACCTACGCCGTGCTGGCCGGAGTGGCGGCAGCGCTCCTGTGGACCCGCTTCCTGGTCCTGGGGAGCATCGCCCACCCCTTCGGGCCCCTCGGGGCGGACCTCCTCGAGGAGATCCCCCGGGTGTGGACCCTCGCCGAGGTCTGGAGCCACTACGTGCGGCTCCTCGTCTTCCCGCTGGACCTCTCCTCGGACTACTCGCCCAACGTCATCCCCATCTCCCTGGGCTGGAACGCCGCGAACCTGGTGGGGCTGATCCTGGCGCTCGCGATCCTGGCCGGCGCGCTCGCGGCCTGGCGCCGCGCCGCGCTGGGGCCCGGAAGCGAATCGCCCCGGGCGGTGGCCTTCGGCGTGGTCTGGTTCATCGTGACCATCTCGCCGGTGTCGAACGTCCTCTTCCTGACCGGCGTGCTCCTGGCGGAGCGCACGCTCTACCTTCCCTCGGTGGGGTTCGTCGCGGCGGCGGGATGGCTCGTGGTGCGCCTCGCCCGGGACCGGCGTCGCGTGGCGTGGGGCGCTCTGGCGGTGGCCGTGGCGCTCATGGGGTGGCGGAGCTGGGAGCGGAACCCGACCTGGAAGGACAACGTCACGGTCTTCGGGACGATGATCGAGGACTACCCCTACTCGGGGCGTGCCCAATGGGTCCTGGGCGACCTCTTCTTCCAGAAGGGGAATGCCGAGCAGGGGCTCGCGTCGTACCGCGCCGCCATCAACATCCTGGGCCCCCACTACCAGCTCATCACCGAGATCTCCAAGAAGCTCATCGCCGCCGAGTACTACGAGGCCGCCGAGCGCATCCTGCTCTACTCCTGGAGGGAGTACCCCGAGTTCTCCGTCGCGCCCGGGCTGCTGGCCGTGGTCGCCTCGGAGCGCGGCGATGCCGTGGCCACCGAGCGCTACTGCCGTGCCGCCCTGGCCCTGGACTCCGACGATGCGGTGCGCCACCACCTGCTGGCATGGGCGCTGGCTGCCCAGGAGCGCTGGGACGAAGCCGCCGAGGCCCGCAAGGGCGCCATCGCCCAGGGGGAGGGGGACTACTGGCAGCAGTGGGTCTCCCTCGCCTACCTGGAGGCGTACGCCGGGGACACGCTTTCAGCGGAGGCGGCTCTGGACTCGGCCCGGGTGCGGGCCGTGACCCGGAGCGGGCGGCGTCAGGTGGACTCCCTCGGAGCGGCGCTCCTCGGGGGCGGCGTCCCGGGCCGCGCCGTCCCGGGCCCGGACTCCGTCCTCCCGGAGCGCTGACGGCCGAAGAAAGGCCGAGGAAACATCCGGCGCTCGGGCGGGGCGCCCCGCCTCCGCGGTCTTGCATTCCGAGGCCCGCCTTGCAGAATCCCACGCCGAGCGGCCCCCCGGCCGGCGCCCGGGCGTCATGGAACTTGCCATAAGGTGTGGCTATTCATGCACTTACGATTCCGGCGCCCACTTTGGACCCGACCTTGCATCAGAAAGCCCGCGTTGCAGGCGCCTCTCTACCTTCAGCTGGAGCGTTCAACATGCGGGACAACAAGGGCTTCACCCTCATCGAGCTGCTCATCGTGGTGGTGATCATCGGGATCCTGGCGGCCATCGCCATCCCGAAGTTCTCCGCGACGCGTGAGAAGGCGTACTTCGCCGCGATGAAGTCGGACATCAAGAATCTGGCTTCGCAGCAGGAGATCTACTACGCCGACAACTACGCGTACACCACGGCCACGGCCGACCTGGCCTTCACCAACTCCGAGGGCGTCACCGTGACGATCGCGGCCTCCACCTCCGGGTGGTCCGCTTCCGCCACGCACTCCGCTCTGGGTGGCTCCGAGGGCTGCGCCATCTATTACGGCACGGCCACCGCTCCCACCGTGGGCACTGCGACACCGAGCGCCCCCGGCGAGGTTGCCTGCACCGCGTAAGCGTGCAGGGCCCGCGCCCGTCGCGGGTGTGACAGAGCGCTTGTCACGGGGCG
>JBFYZE010000193.1:0-2901 GCA_041309665.1 Gemmatimonadales bacterium
AGAGTTCCCTCGGGTCCAGGCCGGGACGCACCCGGCTCAGGACCGACAGAGACCTCACGCCGAACAGGGTCCCGACATGTCTTCAGGCCTCCGCATGCTCCGCTCCGCGACGTTCGCGGCGTTCCTCGTTCCCCTCTTCGCCACGTCCCTCTCCGCCCAGGTCCAGACGGGCCGCGTGGTCGGGCAGGTCGTGGACGCCCAGACCGGCCGGCCGATCTCGGGGGCGCAGGTCATGCTGGAGGGCACCCAGGTCGGCGCCCTGGCCGGCGTGGACGGCCGCTACGTGATCCGCAGCGCGCCCTCGGGCACGGTGGCGGTGCGCGCGCTCATGATCGGCTACGCCACCAAGACCGTGACCGGCGTGACCGTGGCCCGTGCCGGCACCGCGGAGGTCAACGTCTCCCTGGAGCCGGCGGCCGTCGAGTTGGCGGGGATCACGGTCTCAGCCGGGCAGGAGCGTGGCTCCGTGGCCCGGGCCCTGAACGAGCAGCGCACCGCTGCCGTCGTCATGTCGGCGATCACCACCGAGGAGATCTCCCGGAGCCCGGACAGCGACGCCGCCGGAGCCGTGAAGCGGGTGAGCGGCGTGTCGGTGCAGGACGGGAAGTACGTGATCGTGCGGGGCCTCGGCGAGCGCTACACTACCACCTCCCTCAACGGCGCCCGCGTGCCGAGCCCCGAGCCCGAGCGGAAGGTCGTGCCCCTGGACCTCTTTCCCAGCGGCCTTCTCCAGACGGTGACCACCTCCAAGACCTTCACCCCCGACCTGGCCGGTGACTTCTCCGGCGCCCACGTCAACATCCAGACCCGCTCGTTCCCCACGCGCCGGCAGTTCACCTTCTCCGCTTCCACCGGGATGAACCCCCTCGTGACCGGCAAGTCCATCCTCTTCGCGCCGGGAGCCGGCGGCGAGTGGCTGGGACGCGCCGCCGGGGATCGGCGCCTGCCCGGAGAGGTGGCCCGCTTCGGCAACTTCCAGAGCGCGGTGCCTACGCAGGGCGACGTCAACCGCATGGTGGGCAGCTTCCGCAATGCCTGGTCGGCCCGGGCGCAGGACGGGCGGCCCAAGGCCTCGTTCTCCACGTCCCTGGGCGGTTCGGACCCCCTCTTCGGCCAGCAGCTCGGATACCTGGTCTCGGGCACCTACTCCTACGGCGAGGAGGTGAAGGTGGCCCAGCGCCGGGCGCAGGCGCTTCCCACGGCGGGCGGCGGCACCGCCGAGATCGACCGCTTCGAGGGGACGTCCGGCGGACGCAGCGTCCTCTGGGGCGGCCTCGCCAACCTGAGCACGCTGGTGGGGACGCACAGCCGGTTCGAGCTGAACGCGACGTACAACCGGACCGCCGACGACGAGGCCCGGGTGGAGTCGGGGTACTCGGAGAACCTGGGCCAGGAGTTCCAGATCCAGCGGCTGCGCTACGTGGAGCGCAGCGTCCTCTCCGGCCAGCTGCGCGGCGAGCACCAGCTCGGCGCGGCGCACCGCCTGGACTGGAGCGCCACCACCTCCGAAGTGCGGCGCTCCGAGCCCGACCGCTCCGAGTTCGTCACCCAGATGGACTCGGACCCGTCGGGCAACCCCCTCCCTCCGGCGTGGTTCAGCGTCTCGAACGAGGGCGCCGTGCGCACCTTCGGCGAGCTCACCGAGTCGGCCCTGGAGAGCACGGCGAGCTACACGTTCAGCTTCGGTCCCTCCAGCCGGCAGAGCCGCCTTAAGCTCGGCGGCACCGCGCGCGCCACGGACCGGAACGCCTCGAACGACGCGTTCGCCATCTCGGCGACGCTGGACCGTGCGGGGCGTGAGCTGTCCCCCGAGGAGATCTTCGACGGCCGCTTCGCGTCCGATGATTCCCGGGTCTTCCGCGTGACCCCCATCGCCCAGGGCGGCTCGTACTCCGCCGAGGACCGGCTCGCCGCCGCCTACGGCATGCTCGACCTGGCGCTCACGGGCAAGGTCCGCCTTGTGGCGGGCGCCCGGCTGGAGCGCTCCGACGTCACGGTGAACGCCCAGTCCACCCTGGGGCAGCCCGTGGAGACCAGCCCCAGCTACACCGACGTGCTCCCCTCGCTGAGCGTCACCTGGACGCTCACCCCGGAGCAGACGCTTCGTGTTTCGGCTTCCCAGACGCTCTCCCGCCCCGAGTACCGGGAGCTGGCGCCTGTGCAGTTCCGCGAGGTGCTGGGCGGCGACAACGTGGTCGGGAACCCCGATCTGCAGCGTTCGCTCATCAGGAATCTGGACCTGCGCTGGGAGTGGTACCCCACGCCCGCCGAGGCCGTGACGGTGGCGTTCTTCGCCAAGGACTTCCAGGACCCCATCGAGCGGGTCTTCCTGGGCACCTCGGGCACGCGGATCGTCACCTTCACCAACGCCGAGGGCGCGCACAACTACGGCGTGGAGCTCGAGCTCCGGAAGGGGCTCGGGTTCGTGAGCGAGGCGCTGGAGACGACGACGTTCTTCACCAACGCGACGCTGATGAAGTCCGAGATCGTGATCAACCAGTCCCTCGCCGGGACGTTCCAGACCGCGGACAACCGCCCCATGGTGGGCCAGTCCCCCTACGTGGCGAACGCGGGGCTCACGTACGCCAGCCCTGACAACTCCGTGAGCGCCACCGTTCTCTACAACGTTGCCGGCCGCCGCATCGTCAGCGCCGCCGAGCTCCCCCTCCCCAACGTGTACGAGGAGGAGCGCCACGCGCTGGACTTCTCGCTGCGCTTCCCGCTCATGGCGGGCGTGAAGGGGAAGGCCGACTTCGAGAACGTCCTGGACAGCCCCTACCAGGTCGTGCAGGGGAGCGTGGTGCGGGAGCACTATCGCACGGGTCGGAAGTTCTCCTTCGGCGTGACCTGGCAGCCCTGAGCCGTCGGCCCCTGCGGGGGTGAGGCGGATGTTCCCGGAGC
>JBFYZE010000194.1:0-5421 GCA_041309665.1 Gemmatimonadales bacterium
AGCGGCCCCGCGCCGCCGTGCTCGCCGAGGAGATGGGGATCCGCAACCGGGTCCTCTTCCTGGGCAAGCACGCCTCGGTGGAGGAGCTGCTCGCGTGCGCCGACCTCATCCTGCTCCCGAAGGAGACCGAGTCGTTCGGCCTGGCCGCGCTCGAGGCGATGGCGTGCGGGGCGCCGGTGATCGCCTCGGACACCGGCGGGCTCCCCGAGGTGGTGGAGCACGGCGTCTCCGGGTGCCTGTTCCCGCCCGGGTCGGTTGAGGAGATGGCCGACGCCGGCATCGAGGTCCTCTCGGACCCGGAGCGGCGGCGCGCCTTCTCCGAGGCCGGGCGCAGGGTGGCGGTGGAGCGTTTCTCCGCTGCCTCGGTGGTGCCCATGTACGAGCGGGTCTACGAGCGGGTGACGGCACGATGAACCTCTGGGAGGCCGCCGTCCTGGGGCTCGTGGAGGGGATCACCGAGTACCTCCCGGTGAGCTCCACCGGGCACCTCATCCTGGCCAGCGCCCTCCTGGGGCTGGACCACCCGCCCGAGACCAAGGCGGCGGTTGACGCCTTCAACATCGTCATCCAGGGTGGTGCCGTCCTCGCCGTCCTGGGGCTGTACTGGCCCCGCGTGCTCGCCATGCTGGACGGGCTGCGGGGGCGGAACGCCGCCGGGCGGCGGCTCCTGGGGCTCCTGGTGCTGGCCTTCCTGCCCGCGGCCATCCTGGGCCCCCTCCTGGACGACGCCATCGAAGCGCGCCTCTTCAACCCCCCCGCCGTCATCGCCGCGCTCGCGTTCTGGGGTGCCGTCATGGTGGGGATCGGGGCGTGGCAGCGACGCCGCTTCGGCGAGGGGGGGAGCGGCCCTGAGCCCGAGGCGCTGTCGTGGCGCGCCGCCCTCTTCATCGGCGTGATGCAGTGCGTGGCCATGTGGCCGGGCACGAGCCGCTCCATGATCACCATCGTGGCCGCCATGCTGGTGGGGCTCCGGCCGCGCCAGGCCGCCGAGTTCAGCTTCCTGCTGGCGCTCCCCACCCTGGGCGGAGCGTGCGTGTTCAAGGCCGCGAAGGATGCGCTCGGGCCGGACCCGTCCATGCTCTCCCAACTCGGGCCGGGGGCCGTGGCGGTGGGGATCCTCGTCGCCACCGCATCCGCGGTGCTGGCGGTGCGCTGGCTGGTGAGCTATTTAAACCGTCACGGGCTGGCCGTCTTCGGCTGGTACCGGCTGGCGCTCAGCGCCGTCTTCGTCGTCCTCGTCGCCAGCGGCTGGCTGGCGTTCGCCCCCCAGGCCCCGACGCCATGACCTTCCCCGACCACTCGGCTCTCCTCCGGGCCCGCGCGGCCCTCGTCCAGCTCGCGCTGGAGGAGGACCTCGGGGAGGGGGACTGGACCACCCAGTGGACCATCCCCGAGGCCCACCGGTCACGGGCCGTCATCGTGGCCAAGCAGCCCCTCGTGGTGGCGGGGACCGACTGCGTGCGCGACGTCTTCCGCGCGGTGGACCCCGACCTCGCCGTGGAGCTGGTGGTTCCCGACGGCCAGCGCGTGGAGGCGGGGGCCGTCCTCGTGCGCGTGGAGGGTCGGACGCGCAGCCTCCTGGTGGGGGAGCGCACGGCGCTCAACTTCCTCGGGCGCCTCTCGGGGATCGCCACCTTCACCCGCCGCTTCGTGGACGCGGTGGCGGGGACGGGCGCGCGCATCCTGGACACCCGCAAGACCACCCCCGGGTGGCGCCTCCTGGAGAAGGCCGCCGTGCGCTCGGGCGGCGGCGCGAACCACCGCGTCGGCCTCCACGACATGGTGCTCGTGAAGGACAACCACGCCGACGCGTGCGGCGGCGTGGCCCGGGCCGCGAAGGCGGCCATGGAGGCCAACGACCAGGGGCTGGCCGTGGAGGTGGAGGTGCGCACGCTGGAGGAGCTGGAGGACGTCCTCCCCCTCCGTCCCGACCGCATCCTCCTCGACAACATGCCGCTGGATGCGCTCCGCGCTGCCGTGGCGCGGGTGCGCCGCGAGGGCGCCCAGCGCCCGGAGACCGAGGCCTCGGGGAACGTGACGCTCGCCACCGTGCGCGCGGTCGCCGAGACGGGGGTGGACTTCATCTCCATCGGGGCGCTCACCCACTCGGCGCCGTGCGCCGACGTCTCCCTCCGGGTGGTGCGGTAGGGGCAGCTCATGGCGCTCCTCACCCACTGGGACGGCGAGCCGGTCCACGTGTGGGCCCGCGTGTGGCGCGCCGGCCGGTTCGAGGCCCACGACGTCCTGGGGAGCACGAACGACCGCCTCAGGGATCTGGCCGCGGAGGGGGCAGGACCGTACTCGGTGATCGTGGCCGAGGAGCAGACGGCCGGTCGGGGAAGGAGCGGAGGAGTGTGGCACTCGCCCCCGGGCTCGGGGCTCTGGATGTCGGTGCTCCTCCCGTTCCCCGGGCTTGTGCCGCCCCACCTCCCCCTCGTGGTGGGCGTGGCCGCGGCGCGCGCCGCGGAGCGCTCCTGCCCCGGCGTGGGGGTGGGAATCAAGTGGCCCAACGACCTCCTGCTGGGCGGGCTCAAGGTGGGGGGCATCCTCTGCGAGCACGGCCATGGCGCGGTGGTGGCGGGGGTTGGCGTGAACCTCCGCCTCCCGCCCGGCGCCCTCCCCGGGGAGGTGGCGCTGCAGGCGGCCGCGCTGGAGGCCGACGCAACGGGCCGCGTCTCCGTGGGGGAGCTGGCCACGGCGCTCCTCCACGAGCTCCACGCGCTCGTGCCCCGCTCGGCCAGGGGGCTGGACGAGGAGGTCCACGGGGAGCTGGAGCGGCGCGACGTGCTCCGGGACCGGGCGGTGGTGACGCAGCAGGCGGGGCCCGGGACGGCCCGGGGGATCGGGCCCGAGGGCGCGCTCCTCCTGGAGTTGCCGCACGGGGGGCGGGCAGCGGTGACGGCGGGAAGCGTGAGGTTGGCGTAGAGGGGGATTCTCGAGAGGAGGGGACATGCAGTTCGTCGTGGACGTGGGCAACACCGAGACGGTCGTGGGAGTGGCGTCGACGCCGCTGGAGATGACGCACCACTGGCGCGTGAGCTCCGTCGTCCCACGTACGGTGGACGAGCTGACGGCGCTCCTGCGCGTGTTCCTCTCGGGCGCCGGTCTGGATCCACGCGGCATCACCCAGGGCGTGGTGGCTTCGGTGGTCCCCTCCGCCACCTACGTGTGGCGCGGGAGCCTGGAGCGCCTCCTCGGGAGCCCGGTGGTGGTCGTGGGGCCCGAGTCCGCCCTCCCCATCCGGATGGACGTGGAGGAGCCCAAGTCGGTGGGCGCAGACCGCATCGTGAACACCCTGGCGGCGCGGGAGATGTACGGCCGCGACACCATCGCCGTGGACATGGGGACGGCCACCACCTTCGACTGCATCACGGCCGACGGAGTCTTCCTGGGCGGCGTGATCTCGCCCGGGCTGTCCGCGGGGCTCGAGTGGCTCGACAAGCGCACGGCGAAGCTCCCCCGGGTGGAGCTGGCGCCCCCCGGGCTCGTCATCGGGCGGCGCACGGAGACGTGCATCCAGAGCGGCGTCTTCTACCAGGCCGTGGACGGCGTGGACGGCATCGTGCGCCGGATCAAGGCCGAGTGGGGGAAGCCCGACGCCCTGGTGGTGGCCACAGGGGGGTTCTGCAAGATCCTCGGGCCCCACCTGGTTACCGTGGACCGCATCGAGCCGTACCTCACGCTCTACGGGCTGGCGCTGGCCGGGCGGCATATGGAGATTATCGCGCCATGACCCTGTCTCCCGTATTCCGGTCCCACGCGGCGGTCCGCCTCCTGGAAGAGCAGGGCGTCTGGCGGCGCCTGGCCCCCGACGTCCAGGCCCAGGCCGACGCCGTGCGCACGCTCTACGCCGACCTCCGGGAGGTGCTGGGAAGCGAGTTCCGCGCCGCCGAGCCCCACGTCCCGGACGCCTCCGAGGCGCTGGCGCCGGCAGGGCTCCACTTCGTGCAGGAGTACTTCTTCCTCATCCTGTTCCGGTCCATCTTCGCCTCGTTGGGCGTGGGCGCGGAGCGCCTCCGCCTCTACTCCGAGCTCAACTTCTGCATCAAGGGCACGATCACGGCGGCGGACAACCTCTTCGACGACCAGGACAAGAGCCTCCTCCCCCTGGCGCCGGTCTCCGGCGCCCGCTTCCGCTCCATCCTCCAGCTCCTGGCCTTCGAGCGGCTCCTGCGCAGGGCGCTGGACCGGGGCCAGCACGCTCGGCTCCTGGACGGGGCGCAGCGCGACGCGGTGCTCCGGGGTCTCCTGGACCGCATGGCGTCCATCGGGAGGCTGGAGGGCTCGGAGGAGGGGGGCGTGGACGAGGTGCCCACGCCCGAGGACATGGTGGAGCGGGTGCACCGCGTCCGCGGCGGCGCGCTCTTCGCGCTGGCCTTCGCGGCGCCCTCGGTGCTCGAGGATGGGGAGACCGCGGTGAAGTTCGCCGCCGCCGAGTGCGCGGTGGCGCGCCTGGGGACGGCGTTCCAGATCGTGGACGACCTCACGGACTTCGAGTTCGACCTGGGGCGGCGGAGCCACAACCTGCTCACGTCCCAGGCCTTCCATCACGGGACGGACGCCGAGAAGGCGGCGCTTGCCCGGTTGCGCGCCGGGGAGCCGGTGGCCTCGGACGTGGTGGAGAGCCTCTTCAGGGATTCCGCCCGCGCCGTCCTGGAGCGGGCCTACCACGAGGCCAGGGCGTCCTTTCGGGCGCTGGCGGAGCTCGGCCACTGGCTGGAGCCCGCCATGGCGGACGAGGTGGTGCACGCCATCGTGGGGCTGGACGGGGTGGCGCGCATGGAGGCGCTGACCTCCCGGGAGTGACCTCGAGGGCGCCCCTGCGCCGCTCCCGTCCCATCTGCCGTCTTGACATCCCCCCCGGACCCGTCAGATTCCCCTCGTTGTTAGCACTCATGGATATTGAGTGCTAACGAAGCTGACATCCCTGCAGCAACTCACTTTTTTGGGTCAGCCCTGTTACAGAGGAGGAAGGCCTGATGGGAAAGAACACCGCTTCCAGGATCCAGCCCCTGGCCGATCGGGTGGTCGTCAAGGCGATGGAGGAGGCCGAGCAGATGAGGGGAGGCCTCTACATCCCCGACACCGCCAAGGAGAAGCCGTCGCAGGGCCACGTGATGGCCGTGGGACCGGGCAAGCTCTCCGAGGAAGGGAAGCGCCTGGCGCCGGACGTGAAGGTCGGCGACAAGGTGCTCTACGGTAAGTACAGCGGGACGGAGATCACGCTGGACGGTGAGGAGTTCCTCATCCTCCGCGAGTCCGACGTCCTGGCCGTCGTGAAGTAACCCAGCGCAACGCATCCGACTCGATCGAAGGAGATAGAGAACATGGCAGCCAAAGAGCTCCATTTCGACGTCGAGGCGCGGGCGCGCCTCAAGATCGGCGTAGACAAGCTGGCCCAGGCCGTGAAGGCCACCCTGG
>JBFYZE010000195.1:0-10907 GCA_041309665.1 Gemmatimonadales bacterium
CCGCGGCGGCGCCGCTGTCCGTGGCGACCGGCGCGGTGATGGCCTGGAGGCGTCCCAGGACCCGCGCCTGCAGGGCGGCGCGCGCCGAGTCGGAGAGCACCACCTCGCCTCCGCCGATCATGCGGATGAGCTCCTCCTGCACGGCGGCGCCCACCGCCGCCGAGTCCACGCCGCCGCCTACCGGCAAGGTGCGCCCACCCGGGCCGTAGCGGACGTAGACCTCGCCCTCCTTCGGCACCGGGATCGCCAGGAGGCGTCCCGAACGGTAGTCGGTGCTGTCGTCCGGCGCGGGCCTGTCGGCCACCGGCCCGGGCCGCGCCCGGCGGTGCCCGAAGAGGAGGACGGAGATCCCTCCGGTGAGCGCGAAATTGTGCCGCAGGTCGGATGTGGAGGACGCGTCGTCCAGCTTTCCCGACGTGGTGATGTGGTCCCGCAGCGCGAGCGTGATGCGGGTGCGGTCGTCCACGGGGATCCCGAGGCCCGCCCCCAACACCAGGGCGTTCTGGTCCTCCAGGGCCTTCCCGGTCTCCTCGCGGTACTCGTCGTCGAAGCGGGTCTGTCCCATCCCCACGAGGAGGTGGGGGGACGCGCCGGTGACCTTCCCCATGTTGAGCTGGAGCTCCCCGGTCCATCCCCACACGCCGCGGAAGTCGTCGAACCCGTCCGTGACGCCCCGGAAGAGTTGGCCGCGGACGCCGAAGTAGGGCCCAAGGTCCAGGCCTGTCCGCAGGCCGACGGTGGGCTGGTCGTCCAGCCCCACCGCGTCGTCGAAGCGGAGCACCCCCACCTGTGCTTCCAGGGGGATCATGAGCCCCTCGGCGTCCCCGGAGAGGAGGCGCCCGAACCCCTGGTCCACCTCGTCGGCGCGCGCGCTGCTCCGCCCGCCGCCGGCCCGGAGGCCGAAGGAGGCCGAGAGCCCCAGTGCGCTCCGGGTCAGGCCCCGCTCCGGGTCCTCCGCCGGGAGGGCGTCGGCGGGCGCAAGCAGGGAACGGTCCAGGCGGAGGCGCACGTTCTCCACCAGCACCTGGCCGTCCAGCCACGGCGTGAGACGGAGGTCCAGGCCTCCGCCGAACCCCACCTGGATCTGGCGGATGCGGTCCCGACCCTCGGGCTCCAGGTCCAGCACACCGCCATCGGCGGACAGCACCGGCGCCACCGGCCCGGCGCCCAGGCGGAAGAGGACGCCCGACGACCAGAGGGACGCGCGGACGCGGTTCTCCCGGAGCGAGCTGTCGAAACGCCGGTAGCCCGACGCCGAGAACGCCGTGCCCACGGTGCCTGCAGTGCGATACGAGCCCCGGAGCGTAACGTAGCTCCCGAATCCCAGGCTCAGCCCGCCGCCCAGGAAGGTCGCATCCTCGATCCCCACCTCCTCCTCCCACCGCGTCGCGGACGCCTCCGACGCGATCCGCACCGTGAGCCCCTGGGCGCCTATGGCCGAGGGACCCAGGAGCAGAACGGCCACGGCCGCCGCCGCGGCTCGGGTGGGCCCGGACGGGGCGGTGCAGGGAGGCATGGTGACGTCAGGACGGGTCGGAAACGAGCCAGTGGGCGAACCACTGCCGCAGCCGGCCCAGACGGTCCACCAGGAGCCAGGGCTCACCGGTGCGCGACAGGTCGTGGTTGGAGCGCGGATAGCGAACGAACTCCACGCTCACGCCCTGCTTGCGGAGCGCCATGAACCACTGCTCGGCGTCGGTCATGGGCGTGCGGTGGTCCTCCTCGGACTGCACGATGAGCGTGGGCGTGCGCACCTGGTCCACGTACTTGAGGGGCGAGAGCTGCCAGTAGAGGTCCGGGTTGTCCCAGGGCTTGCCGTAGAACTCGAACTCGGTGAGTCCCTGGGCCTCCGACGTGCCGTACCAGGAGAACCAGTTGCTGATCATACGGTCGGCCTGGGCGGCCCGGAAGCGCTGCGTCTTCGTGGTGATCCACGCGGTCATGAAGCCGCCGTAGCTCCCGCCCGTCACGCCGAGTTTGGCGGCGTCCACGTCGGGCCGCTGGATGGCGATGTCCACCGCCTTCATCAGGTCCTCGTAGTCTTCCATGCCCCACCGTCCGCGTGTGGAGTAGGTGAAGTCCGCGCCGTACCCGCTCGAGCCCCGCGGGTTGGTGTAGAGCACGAACATCCCGGCGCCGGTGAGGTTGTGGAACTCGTCGAACCACCCCTCTCCGTACGCCGAGTGGGGGCCGCCGTGGATGTAGAGCACGAGGGGGTACTTCTTGCCTGCCTGGTATCCATGGGGGAACTGGAGCCACGCCTCGATTTCCAGGCCGCCCACCGAGGTGTAGGTGAAGCGCTCCGCCTTGGGCCAGGCGATCTCGGCGTTCAGCTCGTCGTTGAACGCGGTGAGCTTCCGCTCACCCTTCCCGTCGATGCCGGCGACGAAGAGCTCCGAGGGGCGGTCCACCGACGTGGCCACGAAGGCCACGGTCCTGTGCGCGGCGTCGTAGCTGAACCCGCGGATGGCGCGGCGCCCGGAGACGACCTCCTTCATGGTCCCGCTCCTGGGGTCCACGTGGAAGAGGGCCGTGCGCCCGCCCACGGAAGCGGACATGGCGATGACCCCGCTCTTCATCCAGGTGATCCCCGCGGGCTCGTACTGCCAGCTCCCCAGGATGTTGCGGGGCGTCCCGCCCTGGGCGTCCACCACCCAGATCCTGCTGCTGGACGTGCGCGTCAGGCTCGACTCGAACGCGATCTGCTTCGAGCCCGGCGACCAGACGATCCCGCCTTCCGTCCCGTCCTGCGTGGTCAGGCGGCGAGGCTGGCCGCCGTTGGCGGGGATGAGGAATATGTCGCCGTCGTTGCGCGGCGCCTCGTCGCGGGCGGCGTCGTAGGGGAGCTGGGCCAGCGAGTCCCGCTCGGCCTGCACGACCGAGTCCGGGCGGAGCGCCGGGTCGGCGACGAACGCGATCCATTTCCCGTCCGGGGAGACCACCGCGTTCCGGTGCGAGTAGAGGGCGCGGGTGAGCTTGGTCTTGGCCGTGTCGCCAAAGGGCTGCTTCCAGATCTGGGCGGCGTTCCACGTACGGGCTTCGCGGCGGTTGGGCACGAACCCGCGGCCGTTCGCCTTGTAGGGGAAGTCGAGGACGTGCATCCCGTCGAAGCGCTTCGCGTCCACGGGCGCGGTCACGGCGGAGAAGGGGGGACGGGCCATGGGCTTCATCGCCGCGAACGGGTCGGCCTTCTCCTCTGCCTTCTTTCCCTCCTCGGCAGCGGCGCCGCTCGCCGTGTCCGCCTCGGTCCACACGGCGAAGCCGCCGGCGGCGGGCACCGAGCCCTCGGGCCAGTCCTTCATCTGGAAGGCCTCGCCGGAGGGCGAGCGGTCCATACGGAGCACCCAGGTGCTCCCCTCTCCTCCCTCGCGCCGGGACGTGAAGAGGAGGTACGCGCCGTCGTGGGACCAGCGGGGGTTGGAGCTTTCCGTCCCTGGGGAGGTGAGGCGCACGGGCTCGCCGCCCGCGGTGGCCACCATCCAGATCTCCGAGTGCCTCTGGTTCTCCTCATCCTTCACCGTGGTGACCGTGAAGGCCACCCAGCGGCCGTCGGGGGACATGGCGGGGGAGGAGAGGTTGGTGACCCGGTACCAGTCCTCCGGCGTGAAGGCCCGCCCTGCCGGCGCCGGCGCGCCGGCCTCCTGGGCGAAGGCCGGGGTGGCCAGGGTGAGGAGGGCTGCGAGGACGAGGAAGGAGCGGCGCATGGCCAGATCTCGGCTGGATGGGTGTGCGGGAGGGCCGTGGAACACTCGAGCGACGATAGAGAAAGCACGGCGCGCGTGCCAGGCCTCCACGCCCGCAGCGTCTCCGCCCCGACTTCGCCCCCCTATTCCAGCGCCCGTGCCTTCCGCCCCTGCGCCACCCCCAGAACGAGAGCCACGGCGAGCCACGCGCCGGCCACCGGCACGTTGAGGAAGGCGATGGCGCCGAGTCCCAGCCCGGCGGCCACGAGCCCGTCGTAGGACCAGGCGCCCACCTGGTCGCCCGCCCGGTAGACGAAGGTGTCGATGAGGTTCTTCGCCTTGTACTTGTCCTCCCGGGGGATGACGGTGTACAGCGTCTCCATCGCCGGCTTCATCATGCCGTAGTTCCAGCCGCGCCGGAGCACCTGCACCGCCATGATCGCCACCAGCCCCGGGTGGAAGCCGATGACGGCGAATCCCACCGCGGTCACCAGCGGAAGGGTGGCCAGGGCCCAGCCGAGTCCCAGCCATTTCACGATGCGGCCGGTGACGAAGAGCTGCGTGAGCAGGGCGAGGAGGTTCACCCAGAGGTCGATCTGGGCGAAGAACGACGTCCTCGCGCCGGAGTCGGAGAAGCTCCGGGACACGATGTCGGCCTGCTGGAAGTACAGCGCCGTGGACGTGATGGTGAAGAGCAGCATGTACAGGACGATGCCCAGCAGATAGGGCGACCTGGCCGCCCCCGTGACACCGGCCAGGATGCTCCCGCCGATGGGGACGTACTCGTCTTCCCGCTTGCCGATCCCCAGGTCGGTGACCCAGCTGCCCAGGCGGTGGACGCACCACACCGCGGCTTCCAGGAAGAGCGCCGACACCAGGAGCAGGTTGACGGGCCCGAGCCCGCGCGCCAGCACGGCGGTGATGGCGGAGCCGGTCATGGCCCCCAGTGTGCCGCCGACGGCGATGAACCCGAAGAGGCGCTTGCCCTGCTCAGAGCGGAAGATGTCGGCCATGAAGGCCCAGAAGACCGACACCACGAAGAGGTTGAAGACGCTGGTCCAGTTGAAGAAGACGCGCCCCACCCACACGCCCGCGTCCTCCGGCAGGAGCCGCATCAGGACGAAAAAGACCACCAGGTTCAGGCTGAAGAACCGGTAGGCGATGGGGATGAACTGCCGGCGCGGGTAGCGGGCCACGATCCAGGTGAACAGCGGGTGGGCCATGAGCGTGCCCGCCAGCGTCCCGGCGAAGAGCCACGCCAGGTTCTCCACCCCACCCCGCACCCCCATCTCGTCGCGGATCGGCCGCAGGATGTAGTAGGCCGTCAGCACCAGGAAGAAGTAGAGCGCCGAGAGGAAGAGGAGCTTGACCTCGTGGGGCTCGACGTCCACGAGCCTGCGCAGCGTGGACGCGAAGGGGCGTCGGGGGCCGGAGGGCCCGGACCGCGGGCCAGCATCACCGGCGAGCGCCGGCGGGCGTGGGTCGGGTGTCATGAGGCCTCCGGAGACGGGAAGGGGGACCGGGCCAATGGACCCGGTCCCCCCCGTCCTGCGCAAGCCCGCACGGGGCCTCGCGGGTCACCCTCAGGTGAAGCCGCTGTGTCCGCACCCGCCTCCGGAGCGGGCGCTCCCTCCCGAATGGGACCCGGCGATGACGTTCACCGACGTGAAGGTCCGCTCCACCTTCGTCGAGCCGCAGGTCGGGCAGGCGCGCCCCTGCCCGTCGGCATACGCGGACATGGAGAGGCGCAGCTCGAAGGAGGCGCCGCAGTCCTGGCACACGAAGTCGTAGCTTGGCATATGAAATAATATAGATACATACATGTCATTCGCCAAGGGCCCCCCGGAAGGCGTCCGAAAGGGGGACGGGCGCGAGTTCAGCTCTTCTTGCTCGTCTTCACGAACGCGCCCGAGAGCACCCGCTCCACCTTGGTGCTCTTGCACTTCGGGCACCTGGGCTTGGCCTTCTCGTGCGCCGACATCGTCTGGACGATCTGGAATGCGCGCCGGCACGCCTGGCAGCGATATTCGTAGGTCGGCATCGTGCTCACCTCGTTCTTGCTCCCACGGTGGTTCCCGGCGGGGCCCGGGTCAAGCGGATCCGCGCTCCGGGGGGGGCGGCGGGGCACGGGCTGGCGAGCCCCGCCCCGGGGATTATCATCCCGGGACCGGGAGTCCGGCGGCGCCGCCGTCGGGGCCCCGGCGACCGGTCCCCCATCGAGCAGGTCCGACCATGACCGCCACGAGCCCGTTCCGCCGCATCTCCCTCGCCTGCCTCGGCCCGGCCGTCGCCCTCGCACTGGCCCTCGCCGCGCCGGCGCTGGCTCAACAGGCGACGCCCTACCGGCCCGCGTCCCTCTCCCCCGACGACTACGCCCGGGCGGAGCGCTTCCTGGGGACGAGCATGAACCCCCTGGTCCTGGGCGGGGCGGTGCGCCCCACCTGGCTCGAGGCGGACCGCTTCTGGTACCGCAACGACTTCGCCGAGGGTGCCGAGTTCATCGTCGTTGACCCCGCGAAGAAGACCCGGTCGCGGGCCTTCGACCACGAAGCGGTGGCCCGCGGGCTGGCTGCCGCCACGGGCAAGGACGTGAAGCCGTTCGCCCTCCCGTTCACGAGCTTCGAGTTCGTGGCCGGCGGGATCGCGGTGGAGGTCGATTCGGCTCGGTACGTGTGCGACCCCGCGGCCGCCCGCTGCGACGGGCAGCCCGGCCGGGGCGCGCAGGAAGCGGCCCGCGCCCGGAGCGAGATCCTCTCCCCCGACGGGAAGCGGGCCGCGTTCATCCGTTCGCACAACCTGTGGGTGAGGGACGTGGCCACGGGCGCCGAGACCCAGCTCACCCGCGACGGGATCCCCGACTACGGCTACGCCACCAACAACGCGGGCTGGGTCAGGAGCGACCGGCCGGTGCTGCTCTGGTCTCCGGACTCCAGGAAGATCGCCACCTTCCAGCACGACGCGCGCGGCGTCGGGGAGATGGGGGTCATCGGGACCACCGCCGGGCACCCGAAGATCGACGTGTGGAAGTATCCGCTCCCCGAGGACACGGTGATCTTCCGCATCTCCCGGGTGGTGATCCACCTCGACGGCCCCCGGGTGGTGCGCCTGCAGATGCCCCCGGACCAGCACCGTTCCACGATCTGCGACCACGTCTCCTGCGGCGGGGAGTTCACCGACGTCCAGTGGAGCGCCGACGCCAGCCGGCTCGCGTTCGTGTCTTCGTCACGGGATCACAAGGAAGCGCGCCTGCGCGTCGCCGACCCCGAGACCGGCGCCGTGCGCGACGTTCTCGACGAGCGCGTGGCGACGTTCTTCGAGTCCGGCGATGACCAGGTGAACTGGCGCGTGCTCTTCGCCTCCAACGAGGTGCTGTGGTGGTCGCAGCGCGACGACTGGGGGCACCTCTACCTCTACGATCTGGCCACCGGCCAGCTCAAGCGGCAGGTCACCTCGGGCGCGTGGAACGTCCTCCAGGTCCGCCACGTGGACGAGAAGGCGCGCACCCTCTGGTTCACCGGGGCCGGCAAGGAGCCCGGGGATCCGTACTTCGAGCGCTTCTACAGCGTGTCCATGGACAAGGGCGAGCCCCGGCTTCTGACGCCCGACAGCGCGAATCACAGCATCACCGTGTCGCCTTCCGGGAAGTTCTTCGTGGACTCGTGGTCCACGCCGGTGAAGCCCCCGGTGAGCGCTCTGCGCGACATGCGCGGCCGCGAGGTGGTGAAGCTCGAGATCGCCGACATCGGCCCGCTGATGGCCGCGGGGTGGAAGGCGCCCATCCCCTTCGTGACGAAGGCGCGCGACGGCGTGACCGACCTGCACGGCCTGATGTACACGCCCACGAGCCTGGACCCGTCGAAGAAGTACCCGGTGGTGAACTACATCTACCCGGGCCCTCAGACCGGCTCGGTGGGGAGCCGCTCCTTCAGCGCGGCGCGCCGGGACCACCAGGCGCTGGCGGAGCTGGGCTTCGTCGTGGTGGAGGTGGACGGGATGGGATCGCCCAAGCGCTCCAAGTCGTTCCACACCGCGTACTACGGGAACATGGGCGACAACGGGCTCCCCGATCAGGTCGCGACGATCCGTCAGCTGGCGGGCCGCCACGCCTGGATCGACCTGGACCGGGTCGGGATCTGGGGCCACTCGGGAGGCGGCTTCGCCTCCACCGCCGGGATCCTGCGCTTTCCCGAATTCTACAAGGTCGCCGTGTCCCAGGCGGGGAACCACGACAACCGCATCTACGAGGACGACTGGGGCGAGAAGTACCAGGGGCTCCTCGTGAAGAACGCCGACGGGACCACGAGCTACGACAACCAGGCCAACCAGCTCGTGGCGAAGAACCTGAAGGGGAAGCTCCTCCTGGCCCACGGCACCATGGACGACAACGTCCCGCCCAACAACACGCTGGCCGTGGTGGACGCCCTCATCGCCGCCAACAAGGACTTCGATCTGATCATGATGCCGAACCGGCGCCACGGCTTCGGCAACGAACCCTACATGCAGCGCCGGCGCTGGGACTACTTCGTGAAGCACCTCATGGGTGCCGAGCCGCCCAGGGAGTATCTGATCGGGAAGCTGCAGGGGACGTAGGGTGGGGGAGCGGGCGGGCTGGTGCCCGCACGACCCCCCTCAGCGGTTGGCCATGGTGGCGCAACAGGTGGACCCGAGCAGCCGTTCGTCCGCCGTCACGAGCGTGAGGTCGAAGACCCGTGCGGTCGCCGCGAGGAAGCGGTCTGCCGGGTCCTGATGGGCCAGGGTCACCTCGCGGCTCAGGATGGCCACCTCGTGCGTCACCGGGGCCTCCCGCCGGGGCATGGCCGAGACCATCTCCCTGATCCAGTCGCCGGCCGGGGCGGGTACGGACAACCGACCGCGCTCAGCGAGGAGCAACGCCTCCCAAACGCTGATCGGCGACAGCCAAAGCTCGTTCTCGGGGGACGCGAGGGCAGCGCGCACCTCCGCCGTGAGGCGCTCCGGCTCCAGCAGCGCCCACAGCCAGATGTGGGTGTCGAGCAGGAGCCTCATCGGCTGAGCGCCTCCCACTCGGCAGGGTCGGTCACCGGCTCGACGAGGTCTCCGGTGATGGCGGCGGTGCCGCGCATCGCGCCGAGCCATCCGCTCCCGATGGAGGCCGCGGACGGAGGGGCGATCTCCGCAACCGGTTCCCCCCGACGTGTCACCAGGATCGGCGTCCCCGTGCGGCGCACGCGCTCGAGAACGGCCAGGCAGGTGGCCTTGAACTCCGAGATCGCGATGGACTCGAGTGGCTTCTGGGGCATGGTGAACACTGACGTTGATTCAGACCATGGTCAAGGACCATGGTCAATAATCATGGCCTGGATCCACAGTCCTCGCCCTGCTTGGGCCGCCCGAGACGCCGCCCGAGGCGGGCGAGGGAGCCTCCTGCCTCACGGCACCGTCGTGCAGTACGCCCCGCCGGTGCACGTCTCCGGCACGTAGGTCTCGCTCTCGACCATCCACACGCCGTCCGTCTTCCTCCACTTGGCGAAGTAGATCCCTCCGATGAGGATCTTGCCGTCGGCGTCCGTCCAGGAGCCGGCCCAGCGGCCGCGCTCGGACGCCATCCCCCACGGCGCGAAGACGCGGACCTCGTCGGGTGTGCGGCGGTAGGTCACGTCCGGGCGGGTGCGGAAGTGCTCGGCGAACCGCCGCACGTTGGTCTCGCGACCCACCGCGTGGACGGAGTTCGAGGTGACGACGACGACATCCGCGGCGAGGATGGCGCCGACGCCTGCGGTGTCGTGCCGCGCGATGGCCTCGTTGGAGGACTCGCGGCGGAGGCGGATGGTCGCTTCGTCGTCGGGCGCTTGTGCGCCCGCCCGTGCCGCGGAGAGCGCGAGAAGGAGGAGCAGGCCGGTGAGGTTGCGCATGGTCGGAAGGTCCCGCGTTGGAGGCGCGCGAACGTTACCCCGCGAGCAGCGCCGCCGCCACGCACCAGGCCACGACCCAGAGCGTCGCGCGCTCGAAGTTGGCCAGCAGGGCGAAGGCCACGGCGGCGATGGCCACGTCGGGCGCGCCGCGCACCGCGCTCGTCCAAACCGGATCGTAGAGCGCGGCGCCGAGGAGCCCCACCACCGAAGCGTTGACGCCGGCGATGATGCTCCCCGCTCGAGGCGCGGCACGAAGGCGTGCCCACGCCGGGAGCACGGCGACCAGGACCAGGCACCCCGGCAGGAAGATGGCAAGGAGTGCGATGCCGGCGCCCACGACCGGAGGCAGGCCGAGCGGGATCTCGGCGCCGAGGAAGGCCGCCAGGGAGAACATGGGGCCCGGAATCGCCTGCGCCGCCCCGTACCCGGTGAGGAACGTGTCGGGCCCCATCCAGCCCGGGCCGACCACCGACGCCTCGAGCAACGGCAGGATCACGTGGCCGCCGCCGAACACGAGCGCTCCCGCCCTGTAGAACGCGGCCGCCACGCCGGCCGGCGTGGGCGTGGGATTGTCCCAGGCCACCGCCGCGGCGAGCCCGACGATGAAGAGCGCCGCCGCCGCGAAGGCGACCCGCCCACCGTAGGGCAGCGAGAGCGCGGGAGTAGCACCGTCGACGGCGCCCCTGCACCAGAGAACGCCGGCCAGTGCGCCGAGGACCAGCACCAGGAGCTGCGCGCTCGCCGTCCCCACGAGCAAGATCAGCCCGCACGCGGCCGCGGCGATGAGCGCGCGCGGTCCGTCCGGCGCCATCTGCCGAGCCATGCGCGAGACGCCGTGAGCCACGACGGCCACCGCCACGAGCTTGAGCCCGTGGGTGACGTGGGTGCCCGTGCCGGTGAGGAGGAGGCCGCCGGCGCCGGCCAGAGCCACGAGGAGCAGCGCGGACGGGAGCGTGAACGCCAGGAAGGCTGCGACGGCGCCGGCCCACCCGGCCCGCAGCAGCCCGATGGCGAACCCGAGCTGGGTGCTCGCGGGCCCCGGGAGGAACTGGGCGATGGCGACGAGCTGGGCGAAGCGCTCGTCGTCGAGCCACCGCCGGCGCTCCACGAATTCGGCGCGCATGTACCCCAGGTGGGCGATGGGCCCGCCGAACGACGAGACGCCGAGGCGCAGGAACGCGCCGAAGACCTCGCGTGCCGATCCGCTCGCACCCGTTGCGGCGGCGGACACTCGCGTTTCGGCCGGCTTCCGGCTCACGCCTTCCCACCTCCGGCATGGGGGCTTCGATCCAAGATACGGGGTCCAGGCCACGCGCGGGCCATGACCGAGGGC
>JBFYZE010000196.1:0-3912 GCA_041309665.1 Gemmatimonadales bacterium
GCTCCGGCGCCTCGACCTCGGTGAGGGGCTGGGCGCCGTGCATGCGGAGCACGATCCGGTCGGAGAACCAGTAGGCCCCGAGGTTCATGACTCCGGCGACGAGTAGCGCCATCACCAATTCCGATTCGCCGCCAAGCGCACCGCCCACACTCACGACCAGGGCAGTCAGCGCCGCCAAGAGCATCCCGGTCTTGATCCGGGTCTTTGCACCCTCCACGCCTTCGGCCGAACGGGCCGCCGAAATACCCCAAGACTTTTCACAGCACAGAGCCGCGAAGGGTCTGGATCCGGGGACGACGACCTCGCGCCGCGAAGCCGCGCTGACACCCGCCCGAACCGTGGGGCGATCTCCTCCCCCGTTCGCGCCGCGACTCTCGCCGCCGTGGGGCGGCCGGTCACCTCGATTGGAACAGGCGAAGCCAGAAGTCTCTCGGCGCACTCCGTGCCGCGCGGAACTCTCCGAGGGCGCCCGAGCGATGGGGTCCGATCAAGAGTGCGCCGCCACACTCCACGTGCGCAAAGGCCCCGGTCTCGACGAGCAGCCCGACGTCAAGACGGTCCCGGACCTGCGTCCAGCACCGCGCACAGCGGTGCCCCGTCCGCTCCCAGGTCTCCAGACACTGGCGGCAGATGGCGAGGTGCGGGCGAAAGGGGGAACGGAGCGCGCGTTCCCACGTCCCGCAGACCTCACCGCACCTGCCGCAGCGGAACCCGGCCAGCAGCCGCCACATCTTGGAACACCTCCTGCCCTATCGCGTCGCCAACAGGGGGGCGATGCTTACCCCGGGCGCACCAAGGAATTCCGAGGGATACCCGATCCCACCGCACAGCCACGCGTGCATTCACGTCCTCCCACGGGATCCTCATTCGCGATCCTTCTCGCCCGTCTGCGCACCCTGCCCGCACCGACCGGATCCGGACCACCGTCCGGCCACCCATTTGCCCGTCTCGACGAGCAGGAAGCCGGCTCCGCTCACCGAGAGCGCCACTCCCCAGTCGGCCCAGTTCAACGGTATGACATGGAAGGCTTTGGCCCACGCCGGGATGTAGATCACCGCGAGCGTCATGGCCCCCGAACCGAGGGTGGCGAGCCAAAGCCATCGGTTGCCGAAGACCCCGAGCTGTAGGACGGTGAACCGGAGCGAGCGGCAGGTGTGCGCGAAGAAGAGCTCGAAGAGGATCAGGGTCACGAAGGTCATCGTCTGCGCCTTGGCCACGCCCTCTGTCTGCCAGTAGATGTAGAAGATTGGCGCCAGCCCCACCACGATGATCAGACTGAGACTGAGGAGCGCGGTGAGGACGGACCAGCCGAAGACCGCGTCCCCCGACTTCCGCGGGGCCCGGCGCATGAGGTCCGGCTCCGCCGGCTCCACGCCCAGCGCCAGGGCCGGGAGCCCGTCCGTGGTGAGGTTCACCCAGAGGATCTGCAGGGCCACGAGCGGGAGCGGCCACCCAATGAACCCGGCCATGCCGAGGAGCAGGATCTCCGCGACATTGCAGGACAGGAGGAAGGTTAGGTACTTCTTGATGTTGTCATAGATGACCCGGCCTTCCTCCACCGCAGCGACGATGCTGGCGAAGTTGTCGTCCGCCAACACCATGTCGCAGGCTTCCTTGGTGACGTCTGTGCCCGTGATGCCCATGGCCACCCCGATGTCCGCACGCTTGAGGGCCGGGGCGTCGTTCACGCCGTCGCCTGTCATAGCGACCACGTGCTGCTGGCTCTTCCAGGCCCCCACGATCTTCATCTTGTGCTCGGGGGACACCCGGGCGTAAACGGCCACGTCGTCGACCATGCCCGCGAGGTCCGCCTCCGAGAGGCGATCCAGCTCCCGGCCCTCGAGGACCCGGAGAGAGGTGCCCTTCCCGCTGCCGCCGGCCCCGTTGCCGTTGCCCCTCTTGAACAACCCGAGCTCGCGCGCCACCGCAGTCGCGGTGAGCTTGTGATCGCCCGTGATCATGACGGTGCGAATCCCCGCTTCGCGACAGGAACGGATCGCCTCTCGCGCCTCATCCCGCGGCGGGTCGATCATGCCCACGAGCCCGAGGAACGTCAGGTCCGTCTCCAAGGTCTCGGGGGTCATGGCAGCCGGGACGCCGTCTAGGCGCCGGTAGGCGATCCCCAAGACGCGGAGCGCGTCAGTTGCCATGCGGTCGTTCGACTCCAGGATCTGCGCGCGGATGGCTGGTGTGAGCGGCTCCAGGCGTCCATCCCGCTCCCACGCCACGCAGCGGTCTACCAACACATCCGGCGCGCCCTTTACGAAGACCACCACGCTCCCGTCCCGGTCCGCGTGGACCGTGCTCATGCGTTTCCGCTCGGACTCGAAGGGGATCTCGGCCACCCGGGGCCAGACCTGCCGGAGGTCCGCCGCCTGCATGCCGGCCTTCTCCGCGAGGACAAGGAGCGCCGCCTCCGTGGGATCGCCCTTGACCCGGCGGCTCCCGTTCTCACCGACGAAGTGCGTATCGTTGCAGAGCGCGCCGGCCTGGAGCAGCCGCTCCGCAGCGGGATCCGCGGCGACCGCCACCGCCCCACCGTTGATCCGGAACTCCCCGACCGCGTCGTAGCCAACGCCCGTGACGTCGAGCAGCCGCCCGCCGGCGAAGACCTGTCGGACCGTCATCTCGTTTCGAGTCAGCGTCCCCGTCTTGTCGGAGCAGATGACGGTCGTGCAGCCAAGGGTCTCCACCGCCGGGAGGCGGCGGATGATGGCGCGCCGGCGCGCCGCGCGCTGCACCCCGATAGCCAGTGCGCCGGTCACGACGGCCGCCAGCGCCTCCGGCACCGCGGCAATAGCCAGGCTCACGCCCCAGATGAGCATCTCGAGCGGGGGATTGCCGCGGAAGATGCCCAGCGCGACCACGGCGGCCGAGACCCCGAGGCAGGCCAGGCCCAACCGCTTTCCGATATAGTCCATCTTGATGGCCAGGGGTGAGGGGTCCTCCACGACGTCCTGGAGCAATTTGGCGATCCGGCCGAACTCCGTCTGCATGCCGGTGGCGGTCACCACGGCCTGGCCGCGTCCGTACGTCACCACCGTCCCGGCGAACACCATGTTGCGCCGGTCGCCCACCCCCGCCTCCAGCCCGAGCCGCGCGTGGACATCCTTCTCCACGGCCGTCGATTCGCCGGTGAGCGACGCCTCGTCCACCCGCAGGTTCGCGGCCTCCAGGAGCCGCGCATCTGCCGGCGCCCGATCGCCGGCGTTGAGGAGGAGCACGTCGCCAGGGACGACCTCGGCCGAGGCCACCTCGATGGGCTCGCCCCCCCGGACCACCGACGCGCTCGGCGCGGCCATGGCCTTCAGCGCCTGCATCGCGCGCTCGGCGCGGAACTCCTGGTAGAAGCCGAGGAGCGCGCTCACGATGACGATACTGAAGATCACCGTGGCGTCCAGAGTGTGCCCCAGGAGCAGGGAGAGCCCGGTGGCGCCGATCAGGAGCAGGATGAGGAAGTTCTTGAACTGCGCCAGGAGGATGTGCCAGGGGCTCACGCCCTTCTCCTCCCGCAGCGTGTTTGGGCCGAACCGCTGCAGCCGGACAGCCGCCTCAGCAGGGCTGAGCCCCGTCGGAGTCGTGTCCAGCCCTCGCAGTGTCTCGTCGGCCGTCAAGTGAAACCACCGTGTCTCCGCCATCGCTCCTCCTCGTTTCCTCAGTTCTCGTCGGTGCAGCGTGACATGAGCAGGGTGGGTCGCCTCAACCCCGCGTCACCGGCTCAGTAGTCCGGTATCCGCGGTGGCCGCCACATGTCTGCTCGAATCTCGCGGCCACCACGCCAACCCTCATCGACGGACGACCAGTGTCGGGCATTTGGTCTCGCGCAGCAGCGTCTCCGCGACACTGCCCAGTGCAACCTCCCGTCCCGCCGTCCGCCCGCGGGCGCCCAGGACCAGGAGGTCCGGAACCCAG
>JBFYZE010000197.1:0-3167 GCA_041309665.1 Gemmatimonadales bacterium
CGGACCATCGGGTCCGCCGGCCCCCTCCTCGGCACCCCTTCCGGGGTGGCCGGCCTCCCGTCAGACGGTGGGCGGGTCGTCGTGCTCCACCCGGCTCGCCAGGGCCGGCAGGTAGACGCGCTCGGTGTACTCCTTCACCATGCGCCCGGTCGTGAACTTCGAGCCGGCCACGCGCAGCGCCTCCTTCATCACCTTGATCCACCCGCGGGGCAGGCCGTTCTCGTCCCGCTCGTAGTAGAGGGGCACGACCTCCCGCTCCAGCAGGGTGAAGAGCGCGTCGTGATCGCGGGCGTCCACATGCTCGTCGGGGCCCCGGGTCACCGGAATGGCCCAGCCGTTGGCTCCGTTGAACCCCTCCGCCCACCACCCGTCCAGCGTGCTGATCTGTGGCACGCCGTTCAGCCCGGCCTTCATGCCGCTGGTCCCCGAGGCCTCCATGGGGACGCGGGGCATGTTCATCCACACGTCCACGCCCTGCACCAGACGATGCGCCACGTGGAGCTCGTAGTCCTCCACGAACGCGACGCGCCCCTCGAATCGTGCGTCGCGGGAGAGCTGCCACACCCGCTGCAGGACCCGCTTCGCCTCGTCGTCGGCAGGGTGCGCCTTTCCCGAGAACACGAGCTGGACCGGGCGGCGGGGGTCGGTGAGGAGGCGGCGGAGGCGATCCTCGTCGCGGAAGAGGAGGTTGGCCCGCTTGTAGGTGGCGAAGCGGCGCGCGAATCCCAGGGTGAGCGGCTCCGGGGTGAGGAGGGTCCCGGCGCGCACCAGGTGCGCGGCCTCCCTCCACAGCTCGATCCATCGTGTGCGGGCCTGTTCGCGGCAGAAGTCGAGCAGCATGTCCTTGGTGAGGACGTGGACGTTCCAGACCTTGGCGTCGTCCAGCTCCATCACCCGGTCCCAGTCGAGCGGATTCCCCGGATCTCTCTCCCAGTCCACTCCGAAGACATCCTCGAGGAGCTCCATGAGATGGTGCGACATCCAGCTCTGGAGGTGCACCCCGTTGGTGATCCCGTGGATGGGGAGGTGGCTCGGAGCGCGGCCGGGCCAGAGCGAGGTCCACAGCTCCTGGGTCACCCTCGTGTGCCTCTTCGACACACCGTTCACCCGCGCCGACAGGCGGATGGCGGCGGCGGTCATGTGGAAGCGGCCGTGATCCAGCTCCGGGTGGGATCCGAGCTGGAAGAACTCCTCGCGCCCCAGGGGGCCCTCGGCCCAGAACTCGGAGCACACGTGGTCGATCCACTCCGGCTGGAACATGTCGTGCCCCGCGGGCACCGGGGTGTGGGTGGTGAAGACGCTCTCGGCGCGGACCGCCGCGATCGCCTCCTGGAGCCCCAGCCCCGCCGCCATGCGCTCGCGCAGGCGCTCGACGAGCATGAAGGACGCATGCCCTTCGTTGGCGTGCCACGCGCCGGGGTGCAGGCCCATGGCGCGAAGCACGCGCACGCCGCCCACGCCCAGGATCCACTCCTGCTTCAGCCTGTGCTCGTGCCCGCCGCTGTACAGCTTGTAGGTGAGCTCCCTGTCCTCGTCGTGGTTCTCCGGGAGGTTCGTGTCCAGCAGGTAGAGCTTGGCCCGCCCCGCTTCGAGGAGCCAGGCGCCGATGTGGACCTCCCGGCCCGCGCAGGCCACCGACGTCACCGACAGCGTTCCCCCTGAACCCGTGATCTGGCTCAGGGGCATCATGGACAGGTCGAAGTGCTCGTCAGAGTCCTCCTGCCACCCCTCCAGGTTCAGCTTCTGGTCGAAGTAGCCCTTGGAGTAGAGGAGCCCGACCCCCACGAAGGGGATGCCGAGGTCGGACGCGGACTTGACGTGGTCCCCCGCCAGGACCCCGAGGCCTCCGGAGTAGATGGGGAGGGAGTTGTGCAGCCCGAACTCGGCGCAGAAGTAGGCCACCGGGTTCCCCTGGTCGACGTCGGGGTATTGGCGGCTGAACCAGGTGTCCGGGGCCGAGAGCATCTCGTGGAAGTCGGCCATGGTCCGGTCGTACAGCTTCAGGAAGTCCGGGTCCGAGGCGCAGTGGGCCAGCCTGTGGGGGCTCACGCCGCGGAGGAGCGCCACGGGGTTGTGGCGGGATGCCGACCAGAGCACGGGGTCGATGTAGCGGAGCATCCATCTGGCCCGCCGGTTCCACCGCCACCATAGATTGTAGGCGAGGCGCTCCAGATCCTGGAGCCGCTCAGGGAGGTAGGGGATCCTGCCGGAGGCTTCCACCGTCATCGTCGAAATCCGTTAATCTTGTTGAGAGCCCTGTCCGCTGACCGGGGGCGTGGGTATTATCGCCCGACCACCCGGGGAAGTGAAGGGAATCGTCCCGGGCCCGTGCCGAGCTGCCGGCTCCGGGCCTCAGCACATCACAGGAGGTACGCCGGATGGCCAACGAAATCAACGGGTTCCGGGCACAGTTGCGCGCGTTCGTGGCGGGGCACCCGCACGGGTGGAACCACCACGAGTGGCTGGGACTCCTGGCGGAGCTCACCGACGCCGGCGTGGACACCACCGATCCCGGCGCCATCGGGGCGGCCCTGGAGCAGGAGCGGATCCTGGCCTTCCTGGAAGGGCTGGAGATGAAGGGGCTCGGCCCCAAGCGCCGGGAGGCGCTGGCCGCCCACTTCGGCCGGTTCTGGGACCTCAAGCACGCGTCCACGGACGAGATCGCCCAGGTCCCCAGCTTCCATCCCGGGCTGGCCAAAGAGCTGCACAAGGCGCTCCGCTGAGCACCGTGGCCCCAGCTCCCTGCGCTGCGGGCGGTGCCCCAAGCGCGCGCTGGAGGAGACGTTCGGCCGCGGCCGCCTTCGCCCTCGCGGCGCTGGCCGCCGCGACGCCCCTCGTGCGCGCCCAGGAGCTCCCCTCCGAGACGAAGAGCGCCTGGAAGGCGGGGGTCCTGGAATACGTGGTCCCCACCGCCGGGTACGCGTACGCCGACGCCTGGACCAAGGGTCTCCTCCCCGGCGCGGTGCGCGTCTCGGGGACGGTCGCCCTCCTGTGGGTCATGACCGACGCGCTCACCGGCGAGCCCGGGGACGACGAGCCGCCTGACGAGTGCCGGACCCTGTGCGTCTACGGCATCGCCGCCACCGCGGTGGGATACGTGTGGGGCGTCACCGGGGCCGTCCGGGCCGCGAAGCGATGGGTGCCGGAAGGGGCCGGGCTCACCATGG
>JBFYZE010000198.1:0-3277 GCA_041309665.1 Gemmatimonadales bacterium
CCTCCCTTGCCCTCGTCGAGATCCTCGAGCGAGGGGGTCGCGGCGTCTTCCACGTTACCGACGGGGGCGGCGCGGCCTCGCGCCTGGAGTTCGCCTCCGAGGCGCTGCGCATCCTGGGGCTGACGGCGGAGGTGACGCCGGTCCCGACGGAGGGGTTCCACGAGACGGCCCGGCGGCCTCCCTACACCGCTCTGGACGTGTCGGCCACGGAAGCGTTCCTCGGGCGTGCCATGCCTGGTTGGAGGGCCACCCTGCGGCGGTATCTGGAGGAGGGCAGGGCCGGGGCACTACCTTCGGTGTGTCCGTGACCTCGTGCCACGCTTTCCCCGGGGGCCGCACCGACGACCTCGCTCGGATCCGGGACGCGCTTCCGGCCGCCGCCGAGGCGGTGCGTCCCTTCACTCCCGGCGACCTGGCCGTCGTGTCCAAGGCGGAGCGCGGCGATCCCCTCACCGGGGCCGACGTGGCGGCCAACCGCGCCCTGCGGGATTTCCTCTCCAGGGATGGCGAAGTATGGCTCAGCGAGGAGAGCCTGGACAACGCAATCCGCTTCTCCCGCGAGCGGGTGTGGGTGGTGGACCCGATCGACGGGACCCCTGAGTTCGTCGCCGGGGACCAGCGCCGATCCATCCCCCAGGGTGGTACTCGTTTCCCGCACGGAAGCGCTCATCCATCAGGTCACACCACGCTTCCGAACTACATCGCGGCGGGCCCGAGGATTTGGCGGTCCGTGGTGAGCAACCGCATTGGAGAGACAGCATGAAGGGGATCATCCTCGCCGGGGGCCTGGGCACGCGCCTGCTCCCTATGACCCGGGTGACGAACAAGCACCTGCTCCCGGTCTACGACCGGCCCATGATCCACTATCCCA
The DNA here is from genome assembly GCA_041309665.1 of Gemmatimonadales bacterium. Lineage (GTDB taxonomy): Bacteria > Gemmatimonadota > Gemmatimonadetes > Longimicrobiales > Gaopeijiaceae > SZUA-318. The sequence goes on from JBFYZE010000198.1 coordinate 872, forward strand.
TCCAGCAGATGGTGCACGCCGGGATCGAGGACATCCTGGTGGTCACCGGGGGGAACCACGCCGGCGACTTCCTGAAGCTGCTGCGCAACGGCCACGAGTTCGGGCTGAAGCACCTGGCGTACGCGTACCAGGAAGGCGAGGGGGGGATCGCCGAGGCGCTGGGGCTGGCGCGGCACTTCGCCGACGACGGGCCGGTGGTGGTGATCCTGGGCGACAACATCTTCCAGCACCCCGTCAAGCCCGCGGTGGACGCGTTCCGCGCCGACCCCACCGGGGCGCAGATCCTGCTCAAGGAGGTGGACGACCCGCACCGCTTCGGCGTGGCGCGCCTGGAGCGGGGCGCCGACGGGCGCGAGCGGGTGATCCAGATCGTCGAGAAGCCCAAGGACCCACCCAGCCGCTTGGCGGTGACCGGGTGCTACTTCTACGACCGGCGGGTGTGGGAGATCATCGGGGGGCTCGAGCCCTCGGAGCGGGGCGAGCTGGAGATTACCGACGTGAACAACCGCTACGTGGCGTGGGGCACCATGAAGCACCACGTGCTGGCCGGGTGGTGGACGGACGCGGGGACCATCCTGTCGCTGCACCGCGCCGCGAACCTGGTGGCGAAGGAGGGGGACAACCCGATCCTGGCCGGGTTCCGAAGCGGGTCGGTGAGCCCGCACACCGGCGATCCGCACGGGGCCCGCGAATGAACGTCCTCGTCACCGGCGGCGCCGGGTTCATCGGCTCCAACCTGGTGCGCTGGCTCCTGGCCAACCGTCCCGACGTCCGGGTGATCAACCTGGACGCGCTCACCTACGCAGGGAACCTGGAGAGCCTGAAGGACGTGGAGCGCGACCCACGCTACACGTTCGTCCACGGCGACATCTGCGACCCGGGGATCGTGGCCGAGGCCATGCAGGGCGTGGACCTGGTCCTCCACCTGGCGGCCGAGTCCCACGTGGACCGCTCCATCCTCGCCGACGCCCCCTTCGTGCGCACCAACGTGCTGGGCACCCAGACGCTCCTGGCGGCGGCGCTGGCGCTGGAGGTGGGGCGCTTCGTCCACGTGTCCACCGACGAGGTGTACGGCGAGCTCCCGTGGCGGGACCCCTCGGACGGGGACCCGACGGCGCCCAAGTTCACCGAAGACACGCCCATCGCCCCGCGCTCGCCGTACTCGGCCAGCAAGGCAGCCTCGGACCTGATGGCGCTGGCCTACCACACGACGCACGGGATGGACGTGGTGGTGACGCGCTGCTCGAACAACTACGGGCCGTACCAGTTCCCGGAGAAGCTCGTCCCGCTGATGATCACGCACGCCATGGAGGACCGGGCGCTCCCGGTGTACGGCGACGGGCTGTACGTGCGGGACTGGATCCAGGTGATGGACCACTGCCGCGGGATCGTGGCGGCGGCGGAGCAGGGGCGCGCGGGGCGGGTCTACAATCTCGGCGGCGACGCGGAGCGGACGAACCTGACGGTGGTGAAGGGGATCCTCAGGGCGCTGGGGAAGCCCGAGGACCGGGTCGAGCACGTGAAGGACCGCAAGGGGCACGACCGGCGCTACGCCATCGAGTTCAGCCGGGCGGAGGCGGAACTGGGGTGGCGCCCCTCGGTGACGTTCGAGGAGGGGCTGGCGGACACGGTGCGCTGGTACCTGGAGAACGAGACCTGGTGGCGTCGGGTGAGGAGCGGCGAGTACTGGGCGTACCACCGGGAGCAGTACGGGAGGTAGCGGGGCTCCGCGTCGTCAGGAGGCGAACCGGCGGCATCCCGCACTCCACTCCGCCGCCGCGTCGGATCAGCTCAACCCCCGGAGGACGTCACCCAGGCGGCCCGCCCCGGTGGCGTCGACGATCCTCTCGAGCATGCGCACGTCGGTGCCGGGCGTCGGGGCGATGTTGTCGTGCTCACGCTCGAGCCGCATGGCTTCGGGGTCGTCGGAGTAGCACAGGAGGGTCCTGCGCCGCAGGGCTTGCCGGTCTCTTCATGCACGTCGATGAACTCGCGGATTGCGGCGACGATCTCTCGCACGCTGAGGTGCCCGCCGCAGCGGAGTCGCTTGGTGGTGAGCGCCGAGAACCAGCGCTCCACCATGTTCATCCACGAGGCGAAGGTCGGGGTGTGGTGGGAGTGGAATCGGGGATGGCGCTCGAGCCGGCGACGGAGAAGTGGTGCCGTGGCGCTTGCAGTCGTGGGTGCCCCGCCCCACCTGACCGGGCTGCAGCGGCAGCTGCGGCGCGGTGCGGAGGTGCGCCTGGGCGGGGTTCGTCCACCGTGGCCGGCGCCACCCGCACGCCAGCACCAGGCGGGCCCGCTGGGCCAGGGCCGCCGCCGACCGCCGCCGCTTCGCCAGCGACTCCATTACGGGGCACCAGGGTGAGTGTGCATCAGGGGATCCCGGAAAGACCCGGTCACCGT
>JBFYZE010000199.1:0-3066 GCA_041309665.1 Gemmatimonadales bacterium
TGTCGGGCCCCGCGGCCAGGAGGATCAGGTCCCCCACGCCGAGCTCGAGCGCGGCGAGGTGCGCCTCACCGAGGAACTTGGACAGCGAGCCGGAGACCCCGTCCTCGCCCCGCTTCGCCCAGATCAGGCCCGGAGCCCCGGCGGCCTTCGCCTCGGCCTCCACGGCCTCGATCTCCTTGCGGGACAGGCGCGCGCCGCCGGGCACGGCGATCCCCCGGACCCGGCCTCCCGCCTCCACCGCGCCCCGGAGGATGCGGAACTCCACGTCGGTCGTGGCCTCCGTCCAGTCCCGGATGTGCAGGTCGTAGCGCAGGTCGGGGCGGTCGGAGCCGTAGCGCTCCATGGCGTGGGCCCACGTCATGCGCGGGAACGGGAGCGGGGCGTCCACGTCCGCCACCTGCGCCACCGCGTTCACGAGCCCCTCCATCCAGCGCAGGATGTCGTCGGCGGCGACGAAGGACGCCTCCACGTCGATCTGCGTGAACTCGGGCTGCCGGTCGGCGCGCAGGTCCTCGTCGCGGAAACAGCGGGCGATCTGGAAGTACCGGTCGAAGCCCGCCACCATGAGGATCTGCTTGTAGATTTGAGGGCTCTGGGGAAGCGCGTAGAACTCGCCGTTGTGGACCCTGCTTGGGACGAGGTAGTCCCGCGCCCCCTCGGGGGTGGGCTTGGTGAGGATGGGCGTCTCCACCTCCACGAAGCCGAGGCGGTCCATGTAGTTGCGCACCGCGAGAATGATCCTGTGGCGGAGCACGAGAGCGCGCTGCAGCTCGGGCCGGCGCAGGTCCAGCACCCTGTGGCGGAGGCGGAGTTCCTCGGACGGGAGCTCCTCCTCGGGCGCCCGGAAGACCGGGATGGCCGGGGTCCTGGCGACGGAGAGCCGCTCCAGGCGCACGGCGCGGAGCTCCACCTGGCCCGTGGGCATGTTGGGGTTGGGGTCGGGTCGGAGCTCGACCCGCCCCTCCACCCGGACCACGTCCTCGGCGCCGAGGGCCCGGGTCACCTCCAGGGATGCGCCGTCGGTCCAGTCGGGCCCCAGGGACACCTGGAGGAGCCCACTCCGGTCCCGCAGGTCCACGAAGTAGAGCCCCCCCAGATCGCGGCGGCGGTGCACCCATCCGGTGAGGGTGAGGGTGGCGCCGACGTCTGCTGTGGTGATTCCTCCCACCATGCGGTGGCGGAGGGCGGTGCGCTCGATCTCGTGGTGGCTCATTCGGGTCGTGGCCCCGGCGGTCTCGGAGGTCAGGTGGTGGAGGGAGCGGCGGCCGGTGCGGCCCGCCGCCCCAGGAAGCGTGTGAACAGCCAATACCCCAGAGCGAGGCCGACGGCGTCCGCCGCCAGGTCGCCGAGGGACACGTGTCGGCCTGGAACGAAGGCCTGGTGCCACTCGTCGGAGGCCGCGAAGAGGAACCCGACGGCCCAGAGCACGAGGGGCCGGGGGGCGTCCGCAGCGCGGCGGCTCGCACCCCGTGCCAGGAGCGCCCCGAGCACGGCGTAGAGCCCCACGTGGGCCACCTTGTCCTCCCCCGGAAAGAGCGTGGGAGGGTAGTCCTGCCCTGGGATGGCGCTCAAGAAAAAGAGGACCCCCGCCCAAGCAGCGGCGGGTCCCCAGGCGATCAGTCGGTCCTTCACCGGCTCCTCGGGTGCGGGGTCGCCTTCAGCGGCCTCCGGATCGCGGCTAAGTTAAGCCACGCCAACATCCCGTTCAAGAAAACCCCCGCAGGGGCGCCCCTCCATGGCCGAAGACCCCCGCCCCGACCTCCTATCCCTGGAGCCCGACGAGCTCGACCAGGTCCTGGTCGGGCACTTCGCGTCCCGGGGCCAGCCGGGGTACCGCGCGGCGCAGGTGCGGCGCTGGATCTTCGAGCGCCTCGCCCGCACCCCGGACGACATGACCGACCTCCCCGCGGCGGAGCGCACGGCGCTGGCCGAGGCGTTCCGCATCGACGAGCCGGCGGAGGACCGGGTGCAGGTGAGCCGGGACGGCACCGTGAAGCACCTCTGGCGCCTCTCCGACGGCCAGCTCGTGGAGTCGGTGCTCATCCCCACGGAGCGGCGCCTCACCCTCTGCATCTCCTCGCAGGCGGGGTGCGCCATGGGGTGCACCTTCTGCGCCACGGGCTGGGGAGGCTTCGACCGCCAGCTCACCCCGGGGGAGATCGTGGGCCAGTACCGGGCCTCCCGGCGCTGGGCGGAGGCCCAGGACTACGGATCGCTCACGAACGTCGTGTTCATGGGGATGGGCGAGCCCCTGGCCAACCGCAAGGCCCTGCACCCGGCCCTCACCATCCTGAACCACGGGTACCGGGTGGGCGCGCGCCGCATCACCGTCTCCACGGTGGGCGTGGTACCCGGGATCCTGGAGCTGGCCGCGCGGGAGGAGCAGTTCCGCCTGGCCCTTTCCCTCCACGCGGCGGAGCCCGGGCTCCGCCGCGAGATCATCCCACTGGAGAAGCGCTACCCGCTGCCCGACATCATGGAGGCGCTCGGCCGCTTCAACGCCGCCGGCGGAAAGCGGATCACGTTCGAGTACACCATGATCCGGGGCATCAACGACGATCTCCGGCTGGCGCCCGACCTGGCGGAGCTGGCCCGGCGCGTGGGAGCGTTCGTGAACCTGATCCCGTTCAACCCGATCCCCTTCATGGACTGGAAGCCCTCCAGCCCGGACCGGCTCAAGGCCTTCGCCGCGGCGCTGGAGGAGCGGGGCGTATCCGTGGCGGTGCGGGAGACCCGCGGGCGCGACATCGACGCGGCGTGCGGCCAGCTCCGGGCCCACGCCCTGGTGAAGCTGGAGGGGCGGCGCAAGGTGGAGGCAGGGCCCACCGAGGCGTAGCCTCCGGGGCGCCGGCGCGCCGAAGGTGCGGCGTGGGTGCGGCACCCGCTGCTAGCGGATCCCGTTCCCGATGCGCCCCCAGCGGACCTCGCGGAGCCACGGGAAGGGGCGGTACGAGTCCTTGTTGTACGAGTAGTAGATGAAGACGGCGCGCCCCTCGAGCCGCCACCCCTCCAGGAGCCCCCAGTAGCGTGAATCGAGGCTCGTCTCGCGGTTGTCCCCCAGCATGA
>JBFYZE010000200.1:0-3158 GCA_041309665.1 Gemmatimonadales bacterium
GTACGAGAGGAGCCAACTCCAGTTCGTGTCGGCGAAGTAGAGCCTGTACATGATCAGGCCGGGGGCCACCCCGAACGAGATCGCGTCCACCCGCGAGTCCAGCTCGCCCACGACCCGCGACCCGGTGCGCCTGAAGCGGGCGATGCGCCCGTCCAGCATGTCCAGCGTGCAGGCCAATATGCTGACCCAGCCCGCCCAGACCAGGTCGCCGCGGAGGGTGGCGACCATGGCGTAGATGCCGAAGAACAGGTTCCCCAGGGTGAAGGCCGACGGGAGGATGATGACGCCCCTCTGGAGCGTCTCCCTGCGCGGGGGACGCGGCGCCCTCACGAGCCGGACCCGGCGGGTTGGCGGGCGAGGACCGTGAGGCCGGCCACGGCCCGGTCCCCGGGCGCGCACGTGATCTCCCAGTCGAGGGGGAGGAAGAGGTCCACCCGCGAGCCGAAGCGGATGATCCCGATGCGCTCGCCCCGGGCCACGTCCTGTCCCACCACGGGGTACGTGACGATGCGGCGCGCGATGAACCCGGCGATCTGGCGCACGAGCACCCTGCCGTGGGGGGTGGCGATCCCCACCGAGGCCTGCTCGTTGTCCTCCGACGCCTTGTCCAGCCAGGCCACCGCGAAGGTGCCGGGCTTGTACACCTTGTGCTCGACCCGCCCCGCCACGGGCGCCCGCTGCACGTGGATGTCGAAGACGCTCAGGAAGATGGAGATCTTCCGCGCCCGGCCTCCGAGGTACGTGGGCTCGTCGGCCTCCTCGACGAGGAGAACGCGCCCCTCGCCCGGGGCGACGACCACGCCGGGCTCCGTGGGGACGTGACGCTCAGGGTCCCGGAAGAACCAGAGCGTGATGAGCGCGAGCACGGTCAGCACCGGGGCCAGGATCTGGCCCGCCAGTCCGGCCGAGCCAAACCCCCACACCACCCAGCCGAGCGCCGCCAGCAACACCGCGACGGCGATGAACGGGTAGCCCTCGCTGGCGAACCTCATGCCCGGTCTCCGAACCGCGGGAGCGCATATGCGTCCAGCGGAAGCCCCGTGAGGCGGCGGAACGCATCCTGGTAGCGGGCGGAGGTGGCGTCCACCACCTCGTCGGGGAGCGATGGCGCCGGCGGCGTCTTGTCCCAGCCCTCCAGGGTCTCCAGCCAATCCCGGAGCGGCTGCTTGTCGAGCGAGGGCTGGCCACGCCCGACCGCGTAGTGCTCCTTGGGCCAGAAGCGGGACGAGTCCGGGGTGAGGACCTCGTCGATGAGGAGGAGCCGGCCCGAGCGGTCGTGGCCGAACTCGAACTTGGTGTCCGCGAGGATGATCCCGCTCCGGTCGGCCACGTCCCGGCCGAAGGAGTACACCTCCAGGGACAGATCGCGGAGCCGCCCTGCGAGCTCCGGTCCCACGAGCTCCTCCGTCTGCGAGAACGTGATGTTCTCGTCGTGGCCTTCCTGGGCCTTGGTGGAGGGCGAGAAGATGGGCGGGTCCAGGCGCTGGGATTCCTGCAACCCCGGGGGGAGCGCCTCGCCTGCCAGCGTGCCTCGCGTGCGGTACTCCTTCCACGCCGATCCCGAGATGTAGCCGCGGACGATGCACTCCACGAGGACCGGGGTGGTGCGGCGCACCAGCATGGCGCGCCGGGCCCATGCGTCGCGGCTGGCCGCCAGCTCCGGGTGGCGGGCCACGATCACGTCGGGGTCCACGGCCAGGAGGTGATGGGGGACGCGCCCTTCGAGCTGGGACATCCACCACGCCGTGACCAGCGTGAGGACCTCGCCCTTGCGGGGCACCGGGCGCCCCATGACCACGTCGAATGCGCTCACCCGGTCCGAGGCCACCATGAGGAGCGTGTCCGCATCCACCTCGTAGACGTCGCGGACCTTGCCCCGGTGCAGGAGGGTGAGAGGGAGTTGGGAATGGAGCACGGCGTCACCGCCGTCCGTCTTCTCAGACATGGATGTTCGCCTCGGCGATGCGGCCCGATCGGGCCTGGTGTCGAGCCAATACCGGCACTACCCACTCTTCGAGGAAGCGCAGCACCTGCTCCGGCGCCCGCCCCACGAACCGGCGGGGGTCCACGAGCGCGTCCAGCTCCGAGCGGGAGAAGCCGAACGCCGGGTCGGAGGCGATCCGCTCCAGCAGGTCCGCCGGGGCGCCCTCGTCCTTCATGCGGCGCGCCGCCGCCATGGAGTGCTGGCGGATGCGCTCGTGGAGCTGCTGGCGGTCGCCGCCGCGCGCCGTGGCGTGCATGAGGATGGTCTCGGTGGCCATGAACGGAAGATGCTCCGCCAGGTTCCTCCGGACCACCTGGGGGTTCACCACCAGCCCCCGCGCCACGTTCTCGACGAGCATGAGCGTCCCGTCCAGGGACAGGAATGCGTCCGGGATGGAGAGGCGCCGGTTGGCCGAGTCGTCCAGGGTGCGCTCGAGCCACTGGGTGGCGGCGGTGAACGCCGGGTCCTGCGCGAGTACGATCACGTGCCGGGCCAGGGCGCAGATGCGCTCCGCGCGCATGGGGTTGCGCTTGTAGGGCATGGCCGACGAGCCGATCTGCTCCGACTCGAACGGCTCCTCCACCTCGCGCAGGTGCGCCAGGAGTCGCAGGTCGTGCCCCATCTTGGATGCCGAGGCCGCGATCCCCGCGAGGGTGGCCTGCACGGCGTAGTCCACCTTGCGCGTGTACGTCTGGCCGCTCACCGGGTAGCTGGCCTCGAACCCCATGCGCCGCCCCACCGCCTGGTCGAGGGCGTCCACCTTGCCGTGGTCCCCGTGGAACAACTCGAGGAAGGACGCCTGCGTCCCCGTGGTCCCCCGCACTCCCCGGAAGCGCAGCGTGTGCAGGCGGAACTCCACCTCCTCCAGGTCCAGGAGGAAGTCCTGGATCCAGAGGGTCGCGCGCTTGCCCACGGTGGTGGGCTGGGCGGGCTGGAAGTGGGTGTACGCCAGGGTGGGGAGCTGGGCGTGCTCCCGGGCGAAGACCGCCAGCGCCGCCACGCACCGTACCAGCCGGTCGCGGACGAGCGTGAGCGCCTCCCGGTGCAGGATGAGGTCGGTGTTGTCACCCACGAACGCGCTGGTGGCGCCCAGGTGGATCACGCCCCGGGCCGCCGGCGCATCGTCGCCGAGCAGGTGCACGTGGGCCATGACGTCGTGGCGGAAGCGGCGCTC
>JBFYZE010000201.1:0-2560 GCA_041309665.1 Gemmatimonadales bacterium
CCCGCCTGAACCACCTCACCAAGAGGATGGGCGAGCTGGGCAAGATCGACGTGACGCAGATGCCCTACGACAAGGTGGGCTTCGGCTCGAAGGTGAAGGTCCGCGACCTGGAGCTGGGTGACGAGTTCGACTTCACCATCGTGGCGGGCGACTTCATGGACCTGGACGCGGGCCACATCTCGCTGGCCTCGCCCATCGGGCGCGGGCTCCTCGGCTCCAAGGCCGGTCAGGAGGTGAGCGTCCAGCTCCCCGTGGGCCCCCGCCGCTACAAGATCATGGAGCTCGTCACCCTTCCCCAGCAGCTGGAGGAGGGCGCGCCGGGCTGAGCGCGCCTTCGCGGCCGCCACCCGCACTCCGCTGAACCGATGACCCCTGCCCTCGAGCTCCGCGGCCTCCGCAAGGGGTACCTGGAGGGAGGGCGTACCCACGTGGTGCTGGACGGCGTGGACGCGGTTGTGGCCGGCGGGGAGCGCGTGGCCATCCTCGGCCCCTCCGGCTCGGGGAAGTCCACCCTCCTCAACCTGATCTGCGGCATCGACCTCCCCGACGCAGGGTCCGTGCTCGTGTCGGGCACCGACCTCACCGCGCTGAGCGAGCGCGAGCGCACCCTCTTCCGTCGCCACCGGGTGGGGTTCGTGTTCCAGTTCTACAACCTCCTGCCCACGCTCACGGTCCTGGAGAACCTGCTTCTCCCGGTGGAGCTGAAGGGGGCCGTGGGCGCCGAGGAGGAGGCGCGCGCGCTGCATCTCCTCGGGCGCGTGGGGCTCGCCGACCGGGGCGGCGCCTTCCCCGACCGCCTCTCCGGGGGTGAGCAGCAGCGCGTGGCCGTGGCCCGGGCCCTGGTGCACCGCCCCGACCTGGTGCTGGCCGACGAGCCCACGGGGAACCTGGACGAGGACACCGGCGCCGTCGTCGCCGATCTCCTCGACGAGCTGGTCCGGAGCGACGCGCGCACGCTCGTGGTGGTGACCCACTCCCGCGAGCTGGCCTCCCGCATGGACCGGGTGCTCCGCATGAGCCACGGGAGACTGGAGGAGGTGCGCCCCTGAGGCTCCTGGCCCGCGCCAGCGTCCGCCACCTGGTGAAGCACCCGGCGCAACTCGCCCTCTCGGTGCTGGGCGTCGCGCTGGGGGTGGCCGTGGTGGTGGCCATGGACCTGGCCATCCAGAGCTCCCGGGAGGCCTTCCGGCTCTCCACCGAGGCGGTGGCCGGGCGCGCCACCCATGCGCTGGTGGGGAGCGTTGGAGGACTCGACGAGGCGCTCTTCGCCCGCGTCCGCCTGGAGGCCGGGGTGCGCGCTTCGGCGCCGGTGGTGGAGGGGTTCGCCACCAGCCCCGCCCTCCCGGGCATGGTGCTGCGCGTGCTGGGCGTGGACCCCTTCTCCGAGGCGCCCTTCCGCCCCTTCCTGGCCGGCGGCGCCAGCGGGGTGGACGTCTCGGCACTGGTCGCCGTGTCCGGGGCCGTGGTGCTCTCCGCGGCCACCGCGGCGCAGGCCGGCGTGGCGCCGGGCGACTCGCTTGCGGTGCGCGTGGAGGGGAGGGAGCGGCTCCTCCCCGTGGTGGGGGTCCTGGAGCCCGCGGACCGCCTGGCCCGAGCGGGGCTCCGCGACCTCCTGGTCATGGACGTGGCCTCCGCGCAGGAGCTGCTGGGCGAGGTGGGGAGCCTCTCGCGCATCGACCTGCGCGTTGAGGAGGGTGGGGCGGGAGAGGCCCAGCTGGCGCGCCTCTCCGCGATCCTCCCGGAGGGCGTCCGCGTGGAGCCCGCCGGGACCCGGGCCGCCGCGCTGGCGGGGATGATCCGTGCGTTCGACCTGAACCTCACGGCGCTCAGCCTGCTGGCCCTCGTGTTCGGGATGTTCCTCATCTACAACGCCATGACCTTCTCGGTGGTGCAGCGCCGGGAGCTCCTGGGCGCGCTCCGGGCCCTGGGCGTCACCCGGCGCGAGGTCGTGGCGGTCATCCTGCGCGAGGCGCTGTGGGTCGGGACCGCGGGGGCCGCCCTCGGCGTCGCGCTCGGGGTCGTGCTCGGGCGCGGCCTCGTGCGCATGGTGGCGCGGACCATCAACGACCTCTACTTCGTGGTCTCGGTGGAGGGGCTGGCCCTCCCTCCGCAGGTCCTGGTGCTGGGCGCGCTGCTCGGCGTGGGCGCGACGCTCCTGGCCGCGCTCCCCCCAGCGCTGGAGGCGGCGTCCGCTCCTCCCCGGGTGGCCCAACTCCGCTCGGTCGTGGAGGCCTCGGCGCGGCGTGCCGTCCCCAGGGCGGCCGGCGCGGGGGTCCTCCTCTTCCTGATCGGAGGCGCGCTCCTGGCCGTTCCCACCCGGGCCCTCGCGGTGAGCTTCGCGGGCCTCTTCCTCGTCATCCTGGGGATGGCGCTCATGACGCCGCTCGGCACGGTGGCGCTGATGCGGGCGGCCCGCCCCGGCCTGGCGCGCGGCGGGGGGATCCTCGGCACCATGGCGTCCCGGGGCGTGGTCACCGCCCTCTCCCGCACGGCGCCGGCGGTGGCCTCGCTGGTGGTGGCGGTATCGGTCACGGTGGGGCTCGGCGTCATGATCGGGAGC
>JBFYZE010000202.1:0-6416 GCA_041309665.1 Gemmatimonadales bacterium
TCTCCCCGAGGCACTTCGCCCCGGGCGCGACGCCGTGGTGCGCGGCATCGCGGGTGTGCGCCACCCGGGCCGCGACCAGCTCGAGATCCTCGAAGGGAGGACATGGCTCTTCGACGTGGCCCACAACACGGCCGGGATCCACTCGCTCGTGGACACCCTGGACCGCCTGGACCTCCCGCGGCCCCTCGTGGTGCTGGTCGGGGTCCTCGGGGACAAGGACTGGCCCAGAATGCTCCCGCCCCTCTTCTCCCGCGCCGACCTCGCCGTGCTCACCCAGCCCCCCTCCGCCCCCTCCGAGCGGCGGTGGGACCCCAGAGCGGTGGGTGAGTCGGTGGCGGGGGTGGGCCCCCTCAGGGTGGAGGAGGACTTCTTCGCCGCCCTGGATGCCGCGAGGGACGCGGCCGGAGAAGGGACCGTGGTCGTGACCGGCTCATGCCACACAGTGGGGTCTGCGCTCACCGCCCTGGGGATCGAGCCGCTCAAGCGGGGCTGACCCCGGGGCCGCGGCGCCGGTGCGCCCGCTGCGTTCCCCTTTGCCGCTGACGTGCGAACAGGTCGCTGAAGTACGGGGGCACCCCGCGTTGGGAGCGCCACGGCCCTGAATCCTAGGCGGCGCGACGACGCGTAGCCAAAGCTACTCGGAGGAGCGCCAACGACGGGGTAACAGGGCGAAGCCCTGTCGGGGCCGTGCCGCCCCAACCCACAGCCATGTAAGCTCATGTCGTCCATGCCGTTGGGCGCATGGGGGTTTCGCGGTTGATGCGGCGTCGCTCCTCCTCGCCGTAGCGCGACCACCGGCTTCGCCGGCGGTGCCCACGCCTCGTCGTCGCTCCTGGCCTGAACCGCGAAAGCCCCATGCGCGCGGGGTACCCCCATTCTTCAGCGACCTGTTAGATTCCGCGGTTCATGGCCCCGCAAGGATTCTCCAGGCTCCCCGGGTTCCGGGACTTCCCTCCCGAAGACCTCGCTCTGCGCTCGCACATCTTCGGTGCGTGGCGCCGCGTCGCCGTGCGCTACGGCTTCCAGGAGTACGACGGACCACCTCTGGAATGCCTGGAGCTCTACACGGAGAAGAGCGGCGACGAGATCGTGGGCCAGCTCTACAACTTCGTGGATAAGGGCGAGCGCCAGGTGGCCCTGCGCCCGGAGATGACCCCGTCGCTGGCCCGCATCCTCGGCGAGCGGAGCCGCTCGCTGCCCAAGCCCATCCGCTGGTTCAGCGTGCCCCAGCTCTTCCGGTACGAGCGGGCCCAGCGGGGGCGGCTGCGCGAGCACTTCCAGTGGAACGTAGACATCGTGGGCGAGGAAGGAGTGGGCGCCGACGCCGAGGTGGTGGCGGTGGCCATCGACGCGCTGCGGGAGCTGGGGCTCGGCTCGGACGACTTCCGCGCCCGGGTGTCGGACCGCAGGCTCCTCGGCGCCATCCTGGAGGCGCTGGGCGTGCCGCACGACGGCGTGAGCGCGGCCTTCAGCCTCATCGACAAGATCGAGCGCATGCCGGCGGAGGCCGCCCGGCAGAAGCTCCGGGACGAGGCGGGACTGGACGAGGCCGCGTGCACGCGCCTCCTCGGCCTTCTGGGGCGCTCCGACGTGGAGGTCCTGGCCACGGAGTTCGCTGCGCACCCGGGCGTGCTCGAGGCGCTGCAGCCCCTCCGGGGCTACGTCGCGGCGCTGGAGGCCATGGGGCTCGGCGGGTACGTGGAGGTGGATCTGACCATCGTGCGCGGACTGGCCTACTACACCGGGATCGTGTTCGAGCTCTTCGACCGGAAGGGGGAGCTCCGCGCCATCTGTGGGGGAGGGCGCTACGACCGGCTCCTCGAGCTGGTGGGCGGCGATCCGCTCCCCGCGGTGGGGTTCGGCATGGGCGACGTGGTCCTGGGTGAGCTGCTGGCCGAGAGGGGCCTCCTCCCCGGGTACCGGCGCCAGGTGGACTACTTCCTCGTCTCCATCGGTGAGGAGCAGCGCCCCCGCACCCTGGCCCTGGCCCACGAGCTCAGGGAGCGCGGGCGGAGCGTGGCGTACGCGCTCCGCGACCAGTCGGTGCGCAAGCAGTTCAAGGCGGCGGAGACGGAAGGGGCCCGACGCGTCCTGGTCCTGGGCCCCGACGAGGCCGCCGACGGCGTGGTCGTGATGCGCGACATGTCGGACGGCTCCGAGTGCCGAGTCCGTCCCACGGAGCTCCCCTGAAGCGACGGCTCGAGCCGCAAGCGTCCCTCGAACGAAAACGACGAATCCATGTCTGACGAGAAGAAGCTGACACCCCGTTCCGAGGATTTCTCGGCCTGGTACAACGAGGTCGTGCTGCGCGCGGAGCTGGCCGACTACTCGCCGGTCCGCGGTTGCATGGTCATCCGGCCCTGGGGCTACGGGATCTGGGAGCTCATGCAGCGGGCCCTGGACGACATGTTCAAGGAGACGGGGCACGAGAACGCCTACTTCCCGCTCCTCATCCCCATGAGCTTCATCGAGCGCGAGAAGGAGCACGTGGAGGGCTTCGCGCCGGAGCTGGCGGTGGTGACGCAGGCGGGCGGCAAGGAGCTGGAGGAGCCGCTGGTCATCCGGCCGACCTCGGAGACCATCATCTACTCCATGTACTCAAAGTGGGTGCAGTCCTACCGGGACCTGCCCATCCTGTTGAACCAGTGGTGCAACGTGATGCGCTGGGAGCTGCGCACACGGCTCTTCCTCAGGACCTCCGAGTTCCTGTGGCAGGAAGGGCACACGGCCCACGCCACGCCCGAGGAGGCGGAGAGGGAAACGCTGCTCATCCTGGAAATCTACCGGAAGTTCATGGACGAGTGGATCGGGATGCCGCCCATCACCGGGCTGAAGAGCGACTCGGAGAAGTTCGCCGGCGCCGTGCGCAGCTACGCGTGCGAAGCGCTCATGCAGGACAACCGGGCCCTCCAGGCCGGGACGTCCCACTTCCTCGGGCAGAATTTCGCGCGCCAGTTCGATCTGAAGTTCCAGTCCGAGGGCGGGCAGGAGGAGTACGCCTGGAACACGTCGTGGGGCGTGTCCACCCGCATGGTGGGGGGTCTGGTCATGACCCACGGCGACGACGCCGGCATCGTGGTGCCGCCGCGTCTCGCGCCCATCCAGGTCGTGGTGGTCCCGATCCTCCGGGGCGACGACACCCAGGCCACCGTGCTGTCCAAGGCGCACGAGGTGGGCGACCGACTGAAGGCGCTGGGCGTGCGCGTGAAGGTGGACGCGCGCGACAACCTGTCGCCGGGGGCGAAATACTACGAATGGGAGCGGAAGGGCGTCCCCTTCCGCGTGGAGGTGGGGCCCAAGGACCTGGAGAAGGGCCAGCTGGCGTTGGCGCGGCGCGTCACCCCGGAGGGGGCGAAGCGCAAGGAGTTCGTCCCCGAGGCGGAGGCGGTGGCCGGGATGCCGGCGCGGCTGGAGGCGTTCCAGTCCGAGCTCATGCACACGGCCCGCCTCAGGCGCGAGCAGCACACCTACCGCGGCGTGACGAGCATCGGAGAGCTCCAGGAGATCCTGGACAACGGGGGCGGGTTCGTGTACTCCGGCTGGAGCGGCGACCCCGCGGTGGAGCAGGCGGTGAAGGACGCGACCAAGGCCACGAACCGCGTGATCCCGTCGGAGGAGTTCCGATCGGACACCCCGCCCGAGAAGTGCATCTCCGGCCAGGGACCGGCGAAGATGGAAGTGGCCTGGGCAAGGGCGTACTGATGGGTCCGTTCCCGAGGATCGGCGGGGTCCTGCACTGTGGGGAGGTGCCCCTGGGGGATCTGGCTCAACGCTTCGGGACGCCTCTGTACGTGTACGACATCCGGCGCATCGAGGAGCGGGTCGGTCGCATCCATGACGCATTCGCGGGCGTGGACCACCTGCTCGCCTACTCGGTGAAGGCCAACGGCAACCTGAGCATCCTCCGCCGCCTCGGGGAGCTGGGGTGCGGGGCGGACATCACGAGCGCTGGGGAGCTCTTCCGGGCCCGGCGCGCCGGGATCCCGCCGGAGATGATCGTGTTCGCGGGGGTGGGCAAGAAGGCGGACGAGATGCGCCAGGCCCTGGCGGCGGGGATCCACGCGTTCAACGTGGAGAGCGCCGGCGAGCTGGAGCGCCTGGACGGCGTGGCGGCCGAGATGGGGGTGCGCGCGCCCTTCGCGCTGAGGGTGAACCCCGACGTGCAGTCGCGCACCCCGCACGAGTACACGGCCACGGGGCACGCCGCCACCAAGTTCGGCGTGCCCTTCCGGGAGGCCGCGGACCTGTACCGGTGGGCCGCCGGCCGCCCCCACCTCCACGCCCGGGGCATCGACGTCCACATCGGATCCCAGATCATCGAGACCGAGCCGTATCTCCGTGCCCTGGACCGGGTCCTTTCGCTGGCCCGCGAGCTGAACGGAGAGGGGCTGCGCCTGGAGTTCCTGGACATGGGCGGTGGCTTCGGGATCCCCTACGAAGAGGGTCCGGAGTTGGACGTGCAGGCTCTGGCCGCCCAGGTCGTTCCACGCGTGCGTGCCGCCGGGCTGCGCCTCATGCTGGAGCCCGGGCGCTCCATCGTGGGCGACGCCGGTGTGCTCCTCACCCGGGTGCTGTACGTGAAGCGCGGAGTGAAGATCTTCGTCATCGTGGACGGTGGGATGACGGAGATGATCCGGCCGAGCCATTACGGCGGGTACCACGCCATCGAGCGCGTGGACACGCGACAACTCCGGCCGGTCGAGACGGTGGACGTGGTGGGACCCATTTGCGAGACCGGCGACTTCCTCGCTCTCGACCGGGGTCTGGAGGTGCCCGAACCCGGCGAGTTTCTCGTGGTGCGGACGGCGGGTGCGTACGGCTTCAGCATGGCCTCCAACTACAACGGTCGCCGGCGCCCCGCCGAGTGCATGGTGGACGGGGACCGGGTCGTCCTCATCCGGCGTCGCGAGACGCTGGAGGATCTCATCCGCGGGGAGGACTTTCCCGAGGACGGCGGGGAGGAGCCATGAGCCGCGAGCACGACCGCATCCTGATCCTGGACTTCGGGTCCCAGTTCACCCAGCTCATCGCGCGCCGGATCCGTGAGGAGCGTGTATACTGCGAGATACACCCGTCCACGCGGTCGCTGGAGTGGATCCGGGAGTGGGAGCCCTCGGGGGTGATCCTGTCTGGGGGACCGTCATCGGTCTACGACGAGGGGGTTCCCACGGCCGACAAGGCGCTGCTCCGCGCCGGGATCCCGGTGCTGGGCATCTGCTACGGCATGCAGCTCATCGCCCATCTGGAGGGCGCCAAGGTCCACCAGGGCAAGCGGGAGTATGGTCGGGCAGAGCTGGCGGTGACGTGCACCGAGGGGCTCTTCTCGGGGTTTCGTACCGGGGAGGGCACCACCGTGTGGTGCTCCCACGGCGACCATGTGGACGAGCCGCCGGCCGGGTACGAGCGCATCGCGTCCACCGCCTCCCTTCCGGTGGCCGCCTTCCGGTCCATGTCGCATCCGGTGTGGGGCGTGCAGTTCCACCCGGAGGTGGCGCACACGAACCGGGGGGACGAGATCCTGTCCAACTTCCTCTTCGAGGTGTGCGGGTGCTCCCCGACCTGGACCGCCGGCGCCTTCATTGAGGACACGGTGGCACGCATCCGCGAGCAGGTGGGAAGCGGCACGGCGATCTGTGGCCTGAGCGGCGGCGTGGACTCCTCGGTGGCGGCGGTGCTCGTGCACCGCGCGATCGGGGACCGCCTCACCTGCATCTTCGTGGACCACGGGCTGCTCAGGAAGCACGAGCGCGAACAGGTGGAGCGCATGTTCCGTTCCCACTACCGAATGAAGCTCGTGGTGGAGGACGCGTCCGAGCGCTTCCTGGCGCCGCTCCGGGGCGTGACCGAGCCCGAGGCGAAGCGGAAGGTCATCGGAAGCACCTTCATCGAGGTGTTCGAATCCACGGCGGCGCGGGAGGGCACCGGAGCCCGATTCCTGGTGCAGGGCACGCTGTATCCGGACGTCATCGAGTCGGTGTCGGCGGGCGGGCCCTCGGTGACCATCAAGAGCCACCACAACGTGGGCGGGCTCCCCGAGGAGATGCCCTTCCAGCTCATCGAGCCGCTCCGCGAGCTCTTCAAGGACGAGGTGCGGCACGTGGGGCGGGAGCTGGGGCTCTCCGAGGAGTTCGTGGGGCGCCACCCCTTCCCGGGCCCGGGGCTCGCCATCCGCATCGTGGGCGAGGTGACCCCGAAGCGCCTTGCGGTGCTCCGGGAGGCCGACGCCATCTACCTGGAGGAGATCCGCTCCGCCGGGCTCTACGACGAGATCTGGCAGGCCTTCGCGGTCCTCCTTCCCGTCCAGTCCGTGGGCGTGATGGGGGATGCCCGCACATACGAGAACGTGCTCGCGCTGCGCGCGGTCACCTCCCGCGACGGCATGACCGCCGACTGGTTCCCGTTCCCCCACGAGGTGC